>JACRCT010000432.1 GCA_016218885.1 Deltaproteobacteria bacterium
CTTCGGGTGCCTGCTCCAGGCAGCGCAAGCCGTCCTTGCCGAAGCCATTGGGTGCGCCGCAGAGCGTCACCGGCACGCCGGGCAAGACCACGGGCGAGCCCACGAGCTCGGCCGCGGCGTCTCCGAAGATCCCTTCTCCCGGCTCCCCCCAGGCCTCGTTGTTGCCTTTGACAGCGAAACGTCCGAGGCGAGCAGGGATCCTGCGCAGCAGCGCGTTGAATCGGTGAAGACCCTCGCTGCTCGAGGCCGCGTCGCCAGTGAAGACGACCAGGTCGGGAGCGAGCTGAGCAATGCGTTCAGGCAACGACTCGATGAGCGGGCTTTGCCCGTGGAGATGCGTGTCGGTGAAGTGGACGAGCCTCAAGCGAGTGCCGGCAGGCAGGCGCCTCGTCTCCACCTCGAGGTGCGTGACATCCAGCCAGCGCGGCTCGACCAGCAACCCCCAAGCGACGCAGCCGAGCTCTGCAATGACGAGCGCGCCGAAGACCAGAGCACCGCGCCGCACGCCAACCGACACCGGCCGTCGACGCAGCCGGGCGAGGCCGAGCTCGAGCGCTCCGACCAGGCCGAGCCCCGTGACGATGGAGACCCCGGCCGCGAGCACCAGGACCCGCTGGCGGCCGTCTTCCATCGCATCCACCCAGCTCATGTCGAGCAGCCCTCGGCCTACCTCGCCCCCAAGCGCAGCGCGCGGCGCTGATGAGCTTCGGCGAAGGCTTCCTGCTCCTCCTTCGTCTCCGGGACGATGGGCGGCACCTGGGAGGGTTTCCCCTGCTCATCCAGGGCCACGAAGGTAAGGAATGCCGAGGTACAGAGCTTGCGCAGACCGGTGCTCTGCGCCTCGGAGTGGACCGTGACGCCGATCTCCATCGAGGTGCGGAAGGCCGCCAGGACCCGTGCCTCGAGGACCACCACCTCGCCGACGCGGATGGGCCAGTGGAAGGTCAGCGCGTCCATGCTGGCGGTCACCGCGGGGCGGCGCGCGTGACGGGCGGCGGCGATCCCCGCGGCGATGTCGATCCACTGCATGACCCGACCGCCAAAGATGGTCCCCAGGGGGTTGGCATCGGAGGGGAGGACCAGCTCGGTCATCTCCACCCGCGACTCGCGTGGGGCCTTGCCGGGCAACATGGAGCGGGACCTCCTGTGGCCCTGAGGGGCCTGGGTATCAGGACCTGAGGAAGGTGTTGACCTGGTCGAGGAACTCGTCGCGCGAGGGCCGCTCGCGGATGTCCATCTCCGAGACGTCCACCGTCAGGCAGGGGATGCCGTACTTGCTCTGCACCACCTGGGAGAAGGACGAGTAGTACCCGTTGAGGCCCCGGAGGAAGTCCTTGCCGATGCCCTTCTCCTCGGCGCGGCCGCGGGTGCGGATGCGCTTGAGCAGGACGTCCACGTCGGGAACGTCGAAGGCGATGATCCTGTCCGGCTTGGGCAGCTTGGAGTTCAGGCGCGCGAAGTACTCGAAGTAGAGGTCCAGCTCCGAGTTGGTCATGAAGCCCAGGCCGTGAAGGTACTTGGCGAAGATCTCCGGGTCTTCGTAGAGCGTGCGGTCCTGCACGCAGCTCTTGTTCACGGTGTGGATGAGCTCATGGTGCTCGACGCGGCGGATGAGGAACTCCAGCTGCAGCGTGAAGCTCCACCGCTTCATGTCGGCGTAGTAGTCCTTGAGGAAGCGGTTGTCGATCACCGGCTCGTCAAAGAGCTCGAAGCCCAGCCGCTGGCTGATGAGCTTGGCGGCGGTGGTCTTGCCCGCGCCGATGTTGCCGGCCATCGCCAGGAAGTACTTGGGCTTGAGCTTCGCCTTCTTGCCCGCAGTGGGCGCGGGGGTCGGTGCGACAGGCGTGTTCGCCGCCCTCGCTGTCAACGCCGCCTTCGCCGCCACCTCGTTCTTGGGAGCCTTCACTCGCGTCTGCATGATGGACGACCTCGCTGATGGTGCGCGAGTAGACCATGTCCGACGCGGGACAGCCAACCCCGTGCGAGCCTGCTTTCAGCTCGTGGCACCAAGCTTCGGACTCAGTCGCGAAGGTAGTGGCAGGTGTAGCCGGCGGGGTTCTTCTGCAGGTAGTCCTGGTGGTAGTCCTCGGCGAGCCAGAACGGAGCGGCAGGGACGATCTCGGTCACCACCGGTCGCTTCCACTTGCCGCTGTGGTCCAGCTTGGCCTTCACGGCCTCGGCGATCCGGCGCTGCTCCTCGGAGTGGACGAAGATGGCCGAACGGTACTGCGAGCCGATGTCGTTTCCCTGGCGGTTGCGGGTCGTCGGGTCGTGCATCCGGAAGAACCACCGCTCCAGCAGGTCGGCGTAGGAGAGCTTGCGCGGGTCGAAGGTCACCTCTACCGCCTCGGTGTGTCCGGTGGTCCCCTCGTGCACGTCCTCGTAGCTGGGCTTCTCGAGCTTGCCGCCGGTGTAGCCCACCCGCGTGGAGAGCACCCCCGGAATCTGGCGCAGCAGCTCCTCCATTCCCCAGAAGCAGCCTCCCGCCAGGGTCGCCACCTCGCGCTCTTGCTTCAGCTCGGCCCTACCCGTCCCCGCTGCCGCCCCAGGCTGCGCGCCAGGCTTGCGACCAAAGAGCGCCAGATACCGGCCGTAGCCCTCCGCCTCGAGGCGTTCCACGGGGACGAAGCGCAGGGAGGCGGAGTTGATGCAGTAGCGCAGGCCGGTCGGCGCAGGGCCGTCGGGAAACAGGTGCCCCAGGTGCGAGTCGCCGTGGCGCGAGCGCACCTCGGTGCGCTTCATCCCCCAGCCGCGATCCTCGCGCGTGGTGACGCTGCCCTGTTCGATCGATCGGCTGAAGCTCGGCCATCCGGTCCCCGAGTCGAACTTGTCGAGCGACGAGAAGAGGGGCTCTCCGGACGCTATGTCGACGTAGATCCCCGGCTCGTGGTTGTCCCAGTAGGCGTTGTGGAACGCGGGCTCGGTGCCCTCGTTGCACACCACCTCGTACTGCTCGGCCGTCAGCTTGCTCTTGAGCTCGACGTCCGAGGGGCGTTTCCAGGTCTTGTCGTTCACAGGGGCCTCCCGCTCGTCGCCGCACGTGGCCCGCGCGGCCGCCGGTGTGCCTGCCACCAAGAGCAGCGCCAGGGCGCCCAGCGCGACCATGGTCCGTCCTCCAAGTCCGAAGACCATTGGGATGCGCTCGAAGAAGCGGCGTTGCCTGGCCGTCTCCGCGGGACCACCTCGGTCTCGAGCCTCATCAGCCCAAACGCCACGAGGAGGATGAGCTGCGAGCCGAGCCCGCGACGAACACGCTCTGGACGGCGCGATTCATGGCCGTTCGGTCATCCGAATGACCGCGTGGTTCCAGCGCAGGGCCGCTTGCCCGTCGTGGACGCCCTCGTTGAAGTGAGGCACGGGCAGACAGGGACTCAACCGGGCAGATGTCCTTGCCGTGAGGCGCGCCAACAGACCCCAGACGCCGCCGCCCCCACCCGCCCCTCTTCAGATGGGGCGAGCAGGAGGTCTGGAGCGTCGAAACGAGGCGAGGCGGGCGGCCCCTTCACCGACGACGCCCTCCTACGCCTGGCAAGCGCGAGCAGCGCGGAGACCACAGCCCTTGACCCGGTCCTGCAGGCCTTTCCCCTATCAGCAGTAGCGAGCCCCGCCTTGCGGCAAGCGGGGCCCGATGCGGGCATCTTCGGATCCGGCGAGTGTGCTCAGGTCAAGCGAGAAGGCAGGCCTACTTCCTGGATCGAGCACCGACGGCGTTGGGGCCGATGAGGCAGGGCTCGGGCTTCTGCGGCTTGGCACCGATGGCGTTGGGGCCGATGAGGCAGGGCTCGGGCTTCTGCGGCTTGGCTCCGACGGCGTTGGGGCC
>JACRCT010000433.1 GCA_016218885.1 Deltaproteobacteria bacterium
ATGAAGCGGTGGACGCGGCCCGAGGCAGCGCGTTGCTTGCGGCCGGAGGCGCGGTGGGCTACGCGGCTTTCCTGGTCCTCTGCTTCGCGCTGGTGTTCGGCCTGGCCACCACGCTTCCAGCGTGGGCGGCGGGGTTGATCGTGGGGGTGGTGCTGGCGGCCGGGTCGGCGGTCCTCTTCGCCGTCGGGCGCCGCAAGGTCAAGGAGCTCCGCTTCAGGCCTCAGGAGGCGCTGGGCGAGCTCGGGGAGAGTCGCGAATGGGCGAGAGAGACGATGCAAAGCGCGAGATCGGTCAGGCGCGCCAACGCATGAGCGACGTGGTGGACGAGCTGTCTCGGCGGGCGACCGGCAGCTACGTGATGGGGCAGACCCGGGAGGTGGCGATGCGCAAGACCAGTGAGTGGAGTGGCCGGGCGCGGCAGAGCCCGGTCGCGTTGGGGTTGTTGGGGGGCGCCATCGGCTCTGCCTTGGGCGCGCTGCTCGCGCAACGCGGGCAGCCGAGCCGCGAGGAGCGCTGGAACCCGGCCAGCACCGAGGACGAGGAGGCCATTCAGGGCCGGCGAGCTGCCTTTGAGGAGGAGGAGGTCGGGGAAGGAACGAGCCTTCGCGAGAAGGTGCAGCAAGGCAAGCAGGAGCTCCAGGGCAAGGCCAGTGAAGCGAAGGAGACCGTCCGCGGCAAGATCGATGAGGCAGCCAGGACCGCCCGCGGCCAGGCTTCACACCTACGCGAGCATCTTCCCGACCGGCGGCGAGTCAGGAGCACGGCGTCGGACTACTACCGCCGGGCCCTGGAGGAGCAGCCGCTGACGCTCGGGCTCGGAGCAATTCTCTTCGGGCTCATCGCGGGCTTCATGATCCCTGAATCCAGCCAGGAGCAGAGGTCGATGGGCCCCATCAAGCAGAAGGCACGCCAGAAGATCGGCGAGGCCGAGGAGCGGCTCGAGCAGCGCCTGGAGAGTACTGGCGCAGAGGGCGAGGAGGAGCCCCGCCGGCACGAGGGCCTGATCATCGAGCCCGGCTCGCCGTCGTTTCACTAGGTCGGCTCATCGAGGAGCCCCCGCGGAGGGCTTGGTGTCGGGGGCATTCGCCGTGTCCCCACCGAGCCACTCGCCCCTTCTTCCGCTCAGAAGGGGGAAGGTCGGCAAGCCCAAGGCCTGGGAGGAGGGATTCATGCCACAGGGAGTGTCGTGGAAGAGGTTCGCCAAGGACCTCAAGGGCGAGATCTCCGATGACAACGTCTCCAACGGGGCGGCGGCTCTGGCGTACTACCTCATGCTGTCGGTCTTTCCGGCGGCCATCTTCCTCCTCTCGCTGCTGCCGTACCTGCCGATTCCCAACGTCGACACCGCGCTGATGGACCTGCTGCGCCAGGCTCTGCCCGGAGAGGCCGCCAGCCTCTTCACCGGCGTCGTCCAACAGGTGACCAGCCAGCGCCGCGGGGGCCTGCTCTCGGTGGGGCTGCTGCTGACGCTGTGGGCGGCTTCCAACGGGCTGTACGCGATCATGCAGCAGCTCAACATCACCTACGACGTGAAGGAGGGGCGGCCGTTCTGGAAGACGCGTGGCCTCGCGCTGATGCTCACGCTCCTCTTCTTCATCTTGGTCGTCGGCGCCTTTGCCCTGGTGGTATTCGGCGGCGTGGTCCAGAGCTGGGCCGAGGCCTCGCTCGGCGCGAGCTCGGCGCTGCTCTTCGGCTTCGCCGCGCTGCGCTGGGTCATCATCGCGCTGGCGTTGCTGCTCGGCTTTGCGCTCATCTACTACCTTGGCCCCGACGTGGAGCAGCGCTTCCGCTTCGTGAGCCCCGGCAGCGTCGTCGGCGTCCTTCTGCTGGCGGGTGCCTCGGTCGTCTTCCGGCTCTACGTCGCGAACTTCGGCAAGTACAGCGCCACCTACGGGAGCCTCGGCGCGGTGATCATCCTCCTGCTCTGGCTGTACATCGCCGGATGGGTGCTCCTGCTCGGCTCGGAGATCAACGCGCTCGTCGAGCACTACCGCCCGGAGGGCAAGGTCAAGGGACAGAAGCGCGAGGAGCACGCCCTTCCGGCTCCAGGCGATGGGGGCGGCGCCGGCATGAACGGGGCCAGAGGAGGGGGACAGCCCCCGTCTCCTCCGCCACCTGCTCGGCCACCTCCTGAGCCACCTTCGCGCCGTCACTAGCCATCTTCGGCGATGCTCCTTGGACAGAAAGCCTCAGGGGGCCACCCCGAAACAGCGGGTGCGCCGGCTCTTCGGAGCCTATGGTCTGGAGCCGGCAGCCGCCGATACCAGGTCACTCACTGCACGCGCTCTGAGGCGCGCCGCCCGGACAGCGAGCTTGGCGCGTCCGGGTTGGCGCCATCGTCGACGCCGATACCCATCCTGTCCACCAGTTCGCCGCCGAGCCAACCGGTGACGAGCGCCATTCCTACGGCGAGGATTTGCAGCACCAGGGGCGCGAGCGCAACATCGGTACGCTGGTTGAAGCGAAGGGCCCAGGCAACCGCGAAGAGGACGACGACGACGACGTTGCCGAGCCCGTGCCACGCGCCGAGGGCCCGGGCCCGAGTCCCACTGGGGACGGACAGCCAGTCGAGCAGTCCGAAGACCGCAGCAGCCAGCCCTCCAACGATTCCTGCGGCGATCATGTAGAAGCTCGAGACGGCCCAGTCGCTGTTCCCGGTCGCGAGAGCAATGAAGTCGAAGACCAGCGACGAGGCCAGCAGCCCGAGTGGGAAGACGACGAGCATCGGGTGGATGGGGTGGCCTACTACCTTGACGCGCGAGTTCATCGAGACCCCCTTCGCAGGCAAGGTTCGACTCGAGCGCCCACTGTGCAAGGGGCCTCGGTTCCTCCCTCTCCTTTCGCGACGAACAGGAAGGGGGCGGGGACGGGTCAAGCCGGCTGGTAGCGCTCGCGCAAGAGGTCCACTCCGTCGCCTTCGAGCTCGCTCAGCGCCTGCCTGCGGCCGGTGAGCGCCAGCAGCAGCGAGTCGGAGGGGCCGCGGAGCAGCGGCCCTTCGCCGTGTGCCCAAGAGAGGTCGGTCGCCTCGAATCGAAGCCCCTCGCGCCACTCGGAGCGTACGAAGCCGCGCGCCGGTGTCCGCGCCAGGAAGTCCAGGCAGATACGCGCCCGCTCCTCGGGGATGGCGCGGCGAATGGCCAGCGGCCGCCGCAGGTCGAGCCCGTGCACCAGGGTCTCGGAAAGCGGGGCCTCGGGGCCCATACCCGGGGGCGTGAAGCGGTGCTCGGCCTTGCGCCGCAGGATGTCGGCCAGCTCGCGCACCGGCCGCCTGGCCATCCACCAGGTCAGCCGGTCCGCCGCCTTCTCGAAGCTGCCGCGGGCGAGGAGCAGGGTCATGGCGAAGCGGAGGGTGGAGACCTCCATGCCCAGGGTCAGATGGGCGATCACGTCGCGGACCGTCCAGGTGGGCACCAGGCTGGGCGTGCCCAGCTGCTCCTCGGTGAGCGTGTCCGCGAGCTCAGCCAGTCCGCGTCGCTCGTCTGCGATGGCGTCGAACAGAGACATGGTTTCCTCTTCAGGCTTCAGGCTTCAGGCCAAGCTGTACCTGGAGTCTGAGGCCTGGGGCCTAAAGCCTGAAGCTCAGATTGCCCCGCGCACGATGTCGGCCACGATGGCCCGCCCTTGCGGGGCCTGGTCGGGACGGCAGTAGAGCCGGGTGAGGCGGATGGCCTGGGCGTAGCGCTGGTACAGCGGGGTGTACTCGGCCACCGGCGTGCGCACCCCGGTGGCGGAGTCGACGACGTAGAGAGACGGCCCCCCTTCGCGCTCGCCTGCGAAGTACTTGGACAGCACCCCCAGCGAGTCCACGCGGAAGTGCTCCAGCCCCTGGGCGTCGAGGGCGGCCCCCAGGGCATCGAAGTCGTATTCGCGGTCGAGCCCCGTGGCCTGGGCGACCAGCTTGTAGCCCTGCCGGGCGACGATGCGCCGGGCCCAGCGGTTGTCCGAGCGGCGCAGCGCCGTGGCGAGCCAGACGTCATCGCACTCCACGAAGCGCTCGGGGTCGGAGGGGATGGCGGCCTCGCCGGGCGCCTCGAGATAGAAGCGCCGTAGCATCTCGTCGAAGTTCACGCTCGTGTGGTGGTAGTAGACCGACACGAACATGTGGAAGCG
>JACRCT010000434.1 GCA_016218885.1 Deltaproteobacteria bacterium
AGCTGCAGGTGAAGACGCCGCCGTGGCCTTCGGGCAGGAAAAGGTTGATGAAGGTTCCGGTGGCTATCTTGAGCGCACCGAGCACGCTCTGCGCCTGGGCGCGCTGGTCGCCGAGCGAGGTCGCGGTCGGCTCGGTCAGCGCCCGCCGCGCAGCCACGCTGCGGAAGGTCAGGCCGCTGCCGCTGAGCATCCCCGAGTTGTAGTCGTGCAGCGAGGCCTGGGTGCCATGTTGATTGACGGCGGTGACCACCGTCACCGCGCCGGGCCAGGAGAGGTTCACCCACCGCGCCGAGCCGTCGGCGGGCTCGAACGCGTAGACCACGTGGTGCAGCATGAAGTCGAAGGGCGTGGAGAAGTCGAGCCGGCGCGTGGAGAGGGTCTTGACCGGCGCCTGGACGCGACCTCCCCAGGTGGAGTGCGAGCGGCAAGCGACCCCGTAGGACCAGTCACTGAACGAGTTGAGGGCCTTCAGATCGATCGCGTCGATGGTCGAGCTCGGCACCCCGGCCTTCACGCCGGCGACCATGCCCTGGATCTCCTCCTCGACCTCGGCCGGCCAGACCGCGTTGGCTACCAGGCTTCGCACCGACGAGTAGCCCTGTACCGCGCGCAGCTCGGGCATGAAGTCGTGGAGCTCCTGCGCGAAAGCGCGGCCGATGGCCTGCCCCATCTCGAAGTGCGTACCCCACACGCGGATCACGGTGTAGCCGTGGTTCTGGGAGTTGGTCCGGTCCTCGAGGATCTCGAAGTTCTCCGCGCGCGCCGTTTGCGAGAGCGAGAGAGCGAAGGTGCCGACGACGGCCAAGCCGAGCCAACGGGTCATCCGCATGTGCTTCCTCCAGGTGATCGAGCCGGAGACGAGCCGTCAGAGACCCGCCAACAGGGAGCACAGAATAGCTTGGGTGGCTGCGGGTCTGGGGAGGTTCGCTCGATCCGGCGCATCCCCGTCCGGATGACCGGGCGGCGACCGGCGGGGCCACCGCCGCTCGCCAACAGCCGAGTGCGGCCACGCCTTCCTCGGGACGCTCCCCAGACCCGCTTCCTTCAGAAACCCTTCGGCCGGTGTCACCGTTTCAGCCTCCTGGCGCGTTGAAGGCGAGAGAGCCTTTTACCTGGGAGGTCGGCGATGAGCGCCATGGTCGTCTTGGGAGTCTCCGCCTCGGAGTTCATGGAGACCGACTACTTCGAGGACGCGCCGCAGGTGCACCTACACTTCCTCACCGGGCCCGATGAGTACCGCGAGCAGGGATGGGGCAGGGTAGAGCTATGCTGCCACGGGTGCGGCGGGTCGCTGCTGGTCTACTACAACGACAGCGCTGAAATGGAAGGCCGTGCGAGCCACCTGGAGCTGTGCGAGGCGTTCGCGGCGCGCCACCAGGGCTGCCGGAACTCCCACTTCGAGCGCAGCTGTCCGGTCTATCGCTCCTCGGTGGAGGTGGCGGACCTGCGCACGCGCCGTCGCGCCCTGCTGCGCGCCCCTGAGGAGGACGAGCCGCCGCACATCGTCGTGAGGCGGGTCAAGACGCCCAAGAAGCCTGCCGCGGCGTAGCGACTCCTCGCTCGCCAACCCCTTGTAGAGACACTCGATTCTCACGAGAAGCAGGGGCGCGTTCTCCGCGCTCGGGAATGGGCGCTGAGCGGGTGAATGCCATCGGGGCGATCGGGACACCTACGGCTTGAAGGACACAAGGCGCGACTTGGACGCCTTCCCGAGGCAGGGCAAGATGGGGCTCGCGGCAACCACGCAGTTCTGGGATCGACCCGACTTCCCGCTGACGCCGCGAGCGATCATCGACGTGAGCACCTTGCTCGCCAGACCCGTTTTGGAGCCCACCCCGACCCCTGCCGAGGCCGACCCCGGCCGCGTCATCGAGCGCTGCCGCACGGGTGACCGCGCGGCATTGGGCGAGCTTTACGGGCTCTACAAGTCGGAGGCGATGCGCTTCATCCGCCATGCGGTGCGCGATGGCCGCGACGCCGAAGACATCCTGCAGGAGGTCTTCGTGGAGGTGGCGCACTCCATCCGCTCCTTCGCCGGGCGCTCCAGCTTCGAGAGCTGGCTGCGTTGCGTCTGCGTGCGCACGGCGCTGCGCCAGCTCAAGCGCCGTACCCGGCAGGTGGGCGAGGAGAGCGACGACGTCGACGAGAAGGCGGAGCGGCATCTGGCCTCGTCCGACGATCCTTCGGAGGGCTTTGAGCGGCGGGAGCGGGCGCGGCGCATCGGGAGGCTGCTGGAGAAGATCGCCCCCAAGAAGCGGATGGTGCTCGTGCTGCACGATTTCGAAGGCGTCCCCCCCAAGGAGATCGCGCAGATGGTGGGGGCGCCGGTGCTCACCGTACGCACGCGGCTGTTCTATGCGCGCAAGGAGCTCGCCGAGTTGGCCGCGCAGGCCCCTTTCCTCTCCCAGGATCTCAAGCCCTGGCTCGAGGCGATGGAGGGTGCGCGATGAGCTGCCCGCACCGCCGCTCGCTCGAAGACCTGGTCGCCGGACGCCTGGCGTTGACCACCCGCCGCGAGGTCGAGGCTCACCTGCCTTCTTGCCCTGCCTGCCGCGAGGAGGCGGCGCGGCTGAGCGCCTTGCGCGGGCTGCTGGGCCACTACCAGCCTTACGAGCCCTCGGAACCCGACTGGCAACGGATGGACCGCGCCGTCCTCGCGGCGATGAACGAGGCGGTAGCGCCGCGCTCCGAGGAGAGCTGGTGGAGTGCCTGGACACCCGCCTTCTCGCTGGTCGCGGCGACGGCGGCGGTCGTGGTCTTCAGCTTTGCCCCGCGCTTCACCGCCCACCCGGCTCCCGAGGCAGCGCGCCTGGCCGCGCGGTCGTCGACGATGCGCTCCGGCGCGCTGGCCCTGGCAGGCCGGATTGAAGTCGAGAACGCAGACGGTCTGGCGAAGTCGCGAAGGGTGCTCGAGGAGGGCGACCGCGTGCGCGTCGCCGGTGAGAGCCCGCTCTTCCTGCAGACCGCGCCGGCAACCGGCGTGCGCATCGAGGTGGGCTCCTTGGTGGAGCTCGAGCAGCTGTCCGAGGGTCAGACGGCGGTGCGGCTCGTGGAGGGGGAGCTCTTCGCCGAGGTCAAGCCGCTCGCACCAGGCTCGACGTTCCGGGTCCGCGCCGGGGATGTCGTGATCTCGGTGCGAGGGACGGCGTTCCGGGTGCAGCGTGGCGAGCGCGGGACGCGAGTGGAGGTCGCGCACGGTCTGGTCTCGGTGGAGCGGGAAGGCGCCGAGGAAGTGCTGGTGCCCGCCCCCGGACGGATCGAGATCGACGACGGCGCGCCGCTCGTCCCGCGGGCCGTTCAGCGGGGTGTCTCACAAGAGGCCGAGGCCAGCTTCCCGCTC
>JACRCT010000435.1 GCA_016218885.1 Deltaproteobacteria bacterium
CGTCTATGTGCTGGGCAACCACGACCGCGAGCTGCACTTCCCGAAGGTCCAGCGGGTCCTGGAGGACGCGCTGGAGGCCCGCGGAGCGCCGAAGGGGGCGCTGCGCATCGAGCCCTGGTTCTTCTACGCCCCGGGCGAGATCTACGCCGAGCACGGCCAGCAGTACGACCACTACGGCTCCTTCCGCTACCTGCTGTGGCCGGTGGTGCGGCAGGGTGGCGAGGACGCCATCGCGGTCTCCATGGGCAACCTCTCCAACCGGCTCCTCATGAGCCGCATGGGCTACTTCAACCCGCACGCCTCGGACTACATCCTCAACGTCTTCGCCTACGTGGCGCACTGGCTGCGCTGCTACGCCTTCACCCGGCGCTCGCTCGCGCTCAACTGGTTCCTCGGCAGCCTGCTCGTCATCTTCCAGATGCTCCGTACGCGCCGGCTTTTGCGCCGCGCCCCGCCCCAGCACGTGGAGCGGCTGGCGCAGGTCGCTCGCCAGAAGGGCCTGAAGCCGGCGGCGGTCCGCGCCCTGGCGCGCCTGCAGAGCAAGCCCATCACCGGCCGCCTCTACCGCCTGGTGCGCGAGCTGTGGATAGACCGGGCGCTCATCGCCGCGGTGATGACCATGACGACCCTGGGGCTGTGGCTGTCCTCGGCGCCGACCTGGGCCAAGGTCCTGGTGCCGCTGTCCACCTTCCCGCTGCTCTACTTCATCTACGAGGCGCTCGTTGAGGGCGAGACCATCTTCACCATCGAGACCACCATCCCCAGGCTGGCGCGGACCATCAGCAGGGTGCTCCCGGCGCGGGTGGTGACCTTCGGCCACACGCACAAGCCGCGGCAGATCCCGCTCTCGCGCGACGCGGTCTTCGTGGACACCGGCACCTGGGCGCCGGTGACGAGGCCGCGCCGCCGCGACCGCCTGGCGCCCGGGTCCCGGACCTGGCTCGAGGTCGCCTTTCAGGAGGGCCTGCCACCCCGCGTCACGCTCGGCTCGTGCATGCCCAGCGGCGGCTGATGGCGGGGCGGCGGGGAGGAGCGGTGGTGGGCAGGGAACGGAGGACCCCGGCTCGGTCCCTCCTACGGTGCGGCCCGTGGCATCTGCCGGACCTTGAAGCCCTTCTTCTCCAACAGGCTCGGGATGCCCTCGGCACCGACCACGTGCCCCGCCCCCACGGCCACGAAGTGGATCTCCGGCTCGTCGAGCAGGGCCGCGACCTTCTCCGCCATGGCGCGGTTCCTGGTGGTGAACAGCGCCTCGTACAGCGGTGCGTAGCCCGGGTCCTTCATGCTGCTGAACATGAGGTCGGCGAGGGCGTCGGGGTTTCCGCCTTCCCAGGCCGAGGCCATGCTGGCGAGCTGCACCGCCATGAGCGGGGCCGCCCGGATGGTGTCGCGCAGCCAAAGGTCCTGGACGCTGAGCGGCTGGTCGGCGAAGACGCGCAGCTGGCTCTCCATCGTCTCCAGCTGGAGGACGGCCTTCTGCCCTCGCGCCCGCTTGAGGAGCTGGAGGTCGAGCCCTCCCTTCTCGGAGTAGCCGGCCTTCTGCAGCTCCATCATCGACAGCGTCATCGCCAGGAACCAGGGCCGCATCACCTCCACCGCCTCGAGGGGCAGCCCGACCCGCGCGAGCGCGTCCGGGAGGAGCGCCTTGGTCTCCGGCGCCACGCTCGCGCTGAGCTCCGCCGCCGGCGGCATCGCGAGCCCGAGGCGCACCACCAGGCCCTGAGCCTGCATGGGAGCCACCATGTCGGGGTCCAGCTCGACCACCAGGACCTTCGAGCGCGCGAAGGCCGCCTCGACCGAGGGCGGGAAGGCGAGCTGGTCCGGCCGGCCCAGGTGAATCGACCCGGTGAGGTACAAGGGGCGGTCCGGCGCCTCGGCGCGCGCGATCTCCCACAGCAGCGCCCGCGGCTCGTCGCGGACCGCACTGGCGGTGGAGGGCTGGACCTGGGGAGCAATGGCGTTCGGGGTGGCACAGCCTGCGGCGAGGAGCAGGAGCGAGAGGCGAATCAGGCGCATGGCCGGCATTCAAGCACCGGCGCGGATCGGTGTCGAGGCCGCCAATGCTGTAGGTAACTCTTCTCCGGCCGGTCCCGAGCCCCTCGCCGTCAGCGCCGCGTCACCTCGATCATCGCCACCGAGCCATAGCGCCCATAGCGGGTGCGGTTGGTGAACAGGCGGGCCTCGTACTTGCCGCCTGCCGGAACCGGGCAACGCAGCCGCACCTCGGCCCCGTCGTCCACGCCGCACTCCACGCCCTGCTCGGAGTGCTCGGGGACCAGCTCCGCCAGCACGTGCAGCCGGCGCGGGTTCGACAACCTCAGCTCCACGGCGTCGCCCACCTCCACGCTCGAGCGCTCCGGGGCGAGCAGGGCCAGGCCCTCCCGAGCGTGCCCCGGACGGGCGAAGGGCTGGCGCAGGAACTCGCCGCGGCTCAGCGGCGTGGCCAGCAGCTGCCAGCGTTCGTCGTCGGGGAAGTGGTCGAGGGTGGCGACGTTCGGCGGGATGAAGAGGTAGTCGGTGCGGTAGTTGTCCGCCCCGTCCTTGGTGGCCGGGTCGTCCCAGGTGGCGTCCAGGAGGTACCAGGCGCCGTCGATCTGCACGGCGTTCCAGGCGTGGCCCGACGAGGCCAGGTCCCCGTTCTGCTCGCGCACGTCCCCCACCACGTAGGCGATGCGGTCGCCGGTGAACTTGCCCATCTCGACGAGCAGCCGCGCGTAGCCCTCGCAGACCGCGGTGCGCGCCGCGAAGACGTGCTCCGCGTCCTGTGGCTTGCGCACCGGTCCATCGGCCGACTCGTGGTCGTAGCGCAGCCGCGTCACCACCCAGTCGTGCAGCGCCTTTACCCGCTCGAAAGGATCGCTCTCGCGCGCGGCGACGTAGCGCGCCACCGCTTCGATGGTTCCTTCGTCGCGGGCTCGCATCGCCGCCACGGTGGCGCTCACCGTGTCCGGCCGCGGCCATGACGTCGCGCCGACTCTCCGGGTCTGCTCCTCCCCGGAGCCGTCGTCGGGCTCGGCGAGCGCAGGTGCAGGCGCAGGTGTCGGCACGCTCCCCGCGTCCGGAGCGCCGGTCTCAACAGGAGCTGCGGCGTCGGAGCCGGACTGGGCCGCCTGCTGCGCCATGGGCTCGGGTGGAACCTGCTCGGTCGGCACGACGTCGTCGGGGACCGGCGTGGAGTCCCCGTCCTTCTTGTAGGGGTTGGGATTGGCCCACCGGTGGAGCCACTCGAGGCCCGACGCCACACGGAAGAGGTCGCTCCGGGTGCGCTGCGCCAGCTCGTCCTGGCGTTCGCCCAGGAACCAGTCGCCCCGCGTCGCCAGCGCCGCGAAGGCCACCTTCGGGTACCAGAAGAGCAGCGCGGCGATGAAGAGGAGGTTGAGGAAGAGGGTGCGCAGGACCACGCGCACCGGGGCGCTCAGAGAGCGCCGTGGAGGCTTGCCGTACCAGTTGCGGGACGCCACCCTGCGCTTGAAGACCCGGGTGGCCCGCGCCTCCCAGGCCAGCGGCAGGAGGGGAAAGAGCAAGACGCCGCCGATGAGCGCCAGCTCGCGCGGCCCACCGAAGTAGCTCAGGAGCGAGGAAGCGAGCCAGGCACCGAGCAGCGGGGTGGCGAGGACCAGGACGATCCACGTGACCCAGAGCAGGGTCTTGAGCAATGCACCGATGAGCCTCATGGGCGCGCACCACAGCAACCTTCGTGCCCTGGTGCAACTGCGCGGCGCGTGGCCGACCCGCTCAAGGGCAAGTGGCGCTGGGCGCCTCGGTCGGTGGCGTCCGACGCCTCGAGAGCCCGGGCCCTGGGAAGCGGATGGTGGCGGTGACGAAAACCGCCCGCCCGGGCGACTTCGAGCGGCACCTCGCGAATCGTGAGTCGGTGCGCCTGCGGCAACGGACGCGAGGCGCTCTCCTAGCATCTTCCGGTCGGCGAGCAGGTCGGCTAGAACGCCCTGTCATGCCTACCCCGGAGCTCATCCTTCGCTCGCTCACCGGCATCGCCAACGACTGGCTCTGGCTCGCCGTCGCCTGGCACGTCTTCTTTGCCGCGGTGCTCGCCGCCGTGTTCTCCCTGAAGCCTCAGTGCCGCGTCGTCGGCCTGCTCCTGGCGCTGCCGCCGGTCTGCGTCTCCGCGCTCGCGTGGATGAACGCCAACCCTTTCAACGGCTCCACCTTCGCCGCGCTCGCCCTGGCGCTCGCCATCCTTGCGATCAAGCTGCCGAAGGAGCCCATCGCCCGCGGCCCGGCCTGGACCACCGTCGCCGGCGCACTGATGTTCGCCTTCGGCTGGGCCTACCCGCACTTCCTGGAGGGCCAGTCGCCAGTGGCCTATCTGTACGGCGCGCCGACTGGTCTCATCCCCTGCCCCACCCTCTCGGCGATCATCGGCGTCGCCCTCATCCTGGGCGGCGTCGGCGGCAAGGCCTGGCCGCGGGTGCTCGCTGCGACGGGGCTCTTCTACGGCGTCTTCGGGACGCTGCGGCTCGGCGTCACGCTTGACTGGGCGCTGGTGGCGGGCGCGGCGGCGCTTCTCGCGGCGACGTTCGCGACGGCCTCGAACGAGCCGCCGGCCCGAGCGTAGGCCGCGAGCGCTCCGGGGTTGAAGCACCACTCCTGGCGTACTGTGCGGATGTCTGGGCGAGCCGCGAGAGTTCGATTGGCAAGGGCGCATCGTCTTCGGAGTGTCGCTTTCGGGGCTGGCGAAGATGAAGCGCCTCGCCAACCGCGCCCAGGACCTGGCCGACCTGGAGAACCTGGGGCTTCCCTCCACTCGCAGGGAGGAAAGATGAGCTCGTCCAGCCGCGTCGCCGATCGACTCGCGGGAGTCCAGGCTGCCTTGGACCTCGGACGATCCCTCTCGTCGGCCAAGGGACCGACGCTTCCTTTCTCGAGCTTCGAAAATCGGAGCCTCAGGCTCGCTGGACGGGCGAACCCCGGCGCCCTTCGTCCCAGCGCGCGGGCACTCCTCTACCCCGGGCAACCGCTGGCCAACGAGGTCTGCTTCTTCGTCTCTTTCGCGGGCAGCGAAATCCCCGTCGGGTCTGAGTTCGACATCCTGGTCTGCGCAAGCGATGGCGCCGAGACGGACACCAGAGCCATCCTCGTGGGTGTCCTCCCGAAGTTCGGCTTCGCTTCGCTGGACTCCGTCCCTCGCGGCCACGAAACCATCTGCGTCATTCAATTCCCTGCCGGCATCCCCGAAGCCGTCGCGATGCTGCCAGAGGCTGAAGGCTGGACGCATGACGTCGTTGAATGGCTCGGCACGCAGGCAGCGCTGTTGAGGACCCGACCTCGATAGCGTGGTCGTAGACGAGGTCTCCGTCTCTCAGTCAAGCGAGGGCCGAGGTGCGCTGTGGTGCGAGGTGCGGGAAGCTCTGTCTTCCGGGTAGACAGGTTCGGCGGTGTAGCCCGGCGACGGCTCGAACATCTCCTGCTGCGGAGGGGCTCTCGCCCTGGACAGCCGCGGCTCACTGGCCGTGATCCCTAGCTCGTCGAGGCGCAGCGCGGCCTTCTCGGGCTCGGCCACATTAGGGCCACGATTCCTTCCCAGGAGCCGCCGCAGCCGTGAGAAGTGTGGAAGCTATCCTCGAAGGTCCGAGCTAGCAGGGTCTGCAAGTCCTTGCTCCGTGCTCGCGGCGGCCCTTCCGTGCTGATCGCTGCAGGTGGGCCTTCGGCGCAGAAGGCCACCTTTTTCACCTCGACGCCTTGGCACTGCTGTGAATCATACCGGTGCTACGAAGGAGGCGAGACCATGCGCCCAGCGAGACTTGGTTCACTCGTGAAGTGGAGGCTGACATTGGCGGATGGCGACGCGCGTGTTGCCTTCACCCGGTACCTCGCCGTTTCCTCCTCGGATCGCATGGTTCTCGCCACTTCGTTGCTCATCGCACTGACGACGACCCGAGACAACAAGGCCTCTCCCTCTACTCGCCTGGCTGCACTGCCGCTCGAAGCGTTCTACTTATGCTTCTTATCCTTCCATCCCCAGACATTGGCCTCATCACTGAAACCTGGGGCGTATTTGAACGGGTCCTTAGCCTTCAGCGCCTCTAGCGCTTGCTGATACGACTCTCGACGCTCTGCCGAATGCGGCCTACTCATTTCCGCCTCAATGCCATCGATGGCTCTTGGCTCTAGCAAGAACACCAACCCAAATAGAGCGTTCTCCGCAACCACATCATCCTTATCACCTATTAGCGCGAGATACGCCTCCGCTGCACCAGGATACTTCCTTCCCAGGATATTCAGCGCCCAGATTCCGCTCCTTCTTCCTTCTGCTCGTCTGATTCTGCCGTCCGCAAGCGCTCGAATCAGGCCCAGCACATGTTGTGGCTCCCTTAGCTTTTTTGCCGCTGCATCTGAAATGCGCCCTGAGCGACTCTGCAACAGTTCAAGTAGTTCCTCCTCCAAAGGCTCCTCTGCGGCGAGCGCGGCCCGCAACTCCCTCTCGCCCTCTACCTCCCTCAGGCGCTGCTCAAGCTCCCCGATCTTCCGTTTCGTCATTCCGCCTCCGCCCACTCTCATTCTTCATGCCTCAAACTAGTCGACGTAAGCGCTTAGGCAATTTGAACTGCTAGTTGCCCGGAATGCCCGGGTAGCGCAGGCCAGGAAGACGAAGTCGGAGGTGGCCCTGAGCCTCCGGGGCATCGTCGTTTCAGGGCGAAGGCTACACCTCGCCTTTGGCGGCGCTCAAGCGAGGGCGGAGATCCGCCGCGGTGCAAGGTGGGAGAGAACTCAGTCTTGCGGGCAGACAGGATCGGCGGCGTAGCCCGGCGACGGCTCGAACATCTCCTGCTGCGGCGGGGTCCTCGCCCTGGCCAACTGCGGCTCGCTGGCCGTGATCCCCAGCTCGTCGAGCAGCTACGACGGACGGGCCTTCAGCAGTGGGCGGAGCTCTCCCACTGACGACTCATTCCAGTCCTGGCGCTGCACCAGCGGCAACTTGTCCCGCACGGTGGTCCTCTCCCGCTCGCGCCGCCCCTGCTTCTTGGGGCTGCGCGGCGTCACGCACGGACGCAGCCGGGCATGGCTCGCCAGCACGCCGAAGTGGCCGCCGGAGGCAGTCACGCAACCGGCGCCGGCGAGCCAGCCGCCCACTCTGGGCCAGAGCGCGCGCTCCTGCCGTTCAAGACCCGTGAGATCCCGGCACACCCATCATTCGCTGATGGTCGCTCTCCAGGCTCCTGCACAACTGCACATGGTCAGGGCCGTGCATGTCGAGTTCGGCTCGTGTAACAGGGACAAGCTGAAGAAGACGGGCCGGCTCGACGTCTCCGAATTGCATGTCCGGAAGGGCCATGAAGCCAACGAATGCCGATGAAGCATCTCCTATCGGAGAGCCGATGACCCAAGTGACGCCGGGCGCACACTCCGCCCCATCGCCTATCATGTTTGCCACTCGGGTTACTGGCTCTACACACCAGTCAGGAGGCGGTTCGCTGCCGGCCTTGGTGGTGCGGAAGCTGAGCTCGAAGGGCAATCCAAGAGGACGGCATCCGAGAAAGAGAAAGAACCAATGGTCTTCAGCATCGAAGACCATGACCTCGTCGATGACGGGCGCCTTGCCAGTCAGGTCGTGGAAGCGGGGCACTCCCTTGAAGGAGCCACGGCGAACCGGGCCTTTGGGATACGCCGCTGCGATCTGTGACAGAAGCGGGTCTACGGGTTCTTGCCTGGCCGCAGCCTCAGGTTTTCGCCTCTTGAAGAAGTCAAGAAGGCCCATCGTGGTCCTCTCCCAGAAACGTGAGCCGCTCGGCTCGCACTTCCCTTGAAGAACAGGGAACGCCCGCACAGCACGCTGACGGCACGACCGTCGGAGCCTCCAGTGGCTCATCTGCCTCGTATCCAGGAATCAGGGCGCCTTCGGGGCAACATCGGTCGCTGGAGCTGCTGCCGGCGTCTCGGGGCACCGATATGCGGTTCCAGCGGCATTCCCGTCGCTCGTTAGTGATTCCAGACGAACGTAGTTCGCTCCCTTCGATGCCGCATCGTTTCGCAAGCTGTTCTTGAGCTTGTCGTGGTAGTCGGGGCCGATGCGATAGGCGCTCACTCCTCCGACTTCGGCACATTCGGCAGGCGGATCGGCCTTGACCAGCTTGACCCTTGCGCCGGCCTCGGTGAGCGCCCCGGCGCAGCCGAGAGTCCCGAATGCGAGACCGAGTACGGTCGCCACAACGACGGTTCGGATGCTTGTCTTCATGTCGTGCTCCTTCACGGTTGGTTGAGTCGAGCGTCCTACCACGGGTCGATCATCAAACCCATTGCCGACCTTGTCCGCCCACACCTCGATAGACGCCGTCACCTTGCTGGTGTTGCAGCCACCGGCCTCGACCAACCGCCGAACCATCGTCAGTTGGAGTCACTCGGCCCGCCGTCCCGCTCCCCGGAGGCGGACGAGGCTCTCGACAGCTGGCCATGCCTGCACCTGTGCATAAACTGCAGGCATGAGGCGCACGCATCCCGAGAGCCAGCACACCCAGCACACGGTTCGTCGCGTCCCGCGCAGCGTGGATCGCGCGCTCCGCAAGCTCGCCAGCGAGAGCCGTCGGAGCCTCAACGACGTGACCAGAGAGGCGCTCGCTCGAGGAGCGGGGGTCGCACTGGAGCAGCTCAACGACGACCTGGAAGGCTTCTTCGGCAGCTGGGTAGAGGACGCTGAGGTTGAACGAGCCCTCGACGAGCAGCCACACATCGACGCCGAGCTCTGGAAATGAGGATCGGCCTCGATACCAACGCCTATACGGATGCCGCTCGCGGGGAAGCCCGAGCCGTGGAGGTCCTGCGCCGAGCACGGGAGATCTGGCTGCCGTTCGTCGTCATCGGCGAGCTTCGGGCCGGCTTCGCCAGCGGCGTTGCCGGCCGAAGGAACGAGGCCCACCTGGCCCGCTTCCTCAGCACCGGCAGCGTGCATATCGCCTGGGCGGACGAGGGGACCACCCATCTCCACGCTCGGCTCTTCAGCGACCTGCGTGTCCAGGGAACCCCGATTCCAACGAATGATCTCTGGATCGCCGCCCTCGCGCTCCAGCACGACCTCGTCCTCTTCACCCGCGACAAGCACTTCTCCCGCTTGCCACAGTTGGCGCGGCTCTGACCCTCGGAATCGCGATGACCGCAGGGCCCCGGCGAGTGCGAGCGCTGCCATCAGAATTGGCAACTCAAGAGCAATGGATCAGGTCGCTGACGCTCCCGGCTCTGACACCGGTCATCGAATCACCGCCCCCTCGGCTCCACCACGCTCCCCACCAGCCGCTCCCGCACACACGCCTCCAGCTCCTCTCCGGCCGTCACCCGGCACACCGCGGCCCGCACTCGCCGCGCCTCGGCCTCGATCGCCGCCAGGTGCGCTGCCAGCCTCTTGCGGTAGCGCTGTAGCACGTCCCATCCCAGTAGCCGGTCCAGCGCCTCGTCCGTCTCCGAATCCACCAGCCGCGCTCCTTCGCCGCTCTGCGGGTCCTCATCGTCGGGATCGAGCACCTGCACCACCGCCAGCCGCGCCGCCCCATCCGCCAGCCGTCGGAAGATCGGCCCCAGCGGCGCCTCGAAGAGCAGGTCGCTGATCAGCACTCGCACCCCACACGGCCGCAGGGCGATCCTCGACAGCGCCTCCCCCAGCGGCCGGCGCGCATCGAAATCTGTCGGCACCTCCTTCGCCGCCCGCCGCGGACTATCTGCCAGCCAATGCAGTACCGGGGTCAGCCCCTGCGCCCGCCCCATCTTCTCGAACAGCGCCGCCAGCTCCCGCGCTCGCTCCCTCTTGCGCTCGGTGATGGCCATCGACCGCGAGGCGTCCACCAATATCTCCACCCGCGGCGCCACCTCCTCCTTGCGCACCCGCAGGATCAGCCTCCCGGTCCGCCCCACCGCGTTCCAATCCAGATGCCGCAGGTCGTCGCCGGGCTGGTACTCGCGGAAATCGTGCAGCTCCAGCGAGCTGCCCACCTGCGCGCTGGAGAGGTTCCCCACCCGCCCGGTCTGCGCCGCTCGCGGCAAGAGCAGCCGGTAGCGCTCCGCGACGCGCTCCACCGCCCTCTCATCCACCGTTCGCCTCCCGGTCCCGCGCCGCGGAGACCCGCTGCGCCCAGAAGAGCAGCCCCAGCGCCACCACCCACAGGACCGCCACCGCCTCGGTCCCCTTGTCGTCGTAGACGTTGGTGGCGCCGAGGATCGGGTTGAAGAGGTTGAGCATCGGGTCATTGACCTTGGTGTCGGCGATCAGCGCTCCCAGCGGCGGGATGCCCACCGCCGCTACCAGGATGAGCACCCCCAGCGCCTGCAGGAACGCCGGCGCCACCATCCACCGCCGCAACCACCCACGCCCGACCGCGATCGGCAAGCTCAGATAGATGAGCGCCATCGCCGCCAGCAACACCAGCGTGAGCACCTCCCGCTCCTGGTCAGAGCTCGTGCCCTCCAGCGCAGTCAGCCCAATGCCCGCTACCGCGAACAGGAGCACCAGCACCATCGCAAAGTGCAGACCATTCGCCGCGCCCGGCAGCAGCAGCCCGGCGAGGGTGAAGCGCGGCCGCTGGCTCCTCAGTCGCTTGGAGAGCCCAGGTCGGGTGGTGGCGCTGAACAGCCCGGCCATGAAGGCGTGGATGCTCCCGAGCAGACCCAGCACGAATCCCAGATGCAGATGGCTGCGCGTGGGCAGCTCGATGCCGAAGCAGAGCGCGGCGCAGCCCAGGAAGTGCAGCAGGAGCGCGAGCCGCGGCCAGAAGGCGTGGTTGTCCGCCTCGAAGGTGAGCCGGCTCACCGCCACCGCGAACAACACCAGCCCGTAGGAGAGCACCAGCCAGCTGCCCACTCCGGCGATGATCAGCATCGTCTCCAGGTCGGAGCTGCTGTTGTTCATCACCATCGCGGTGCCGTAGCCAAAGCCCGCCCCTGCTCCCCACAGCAGCCCTCCGAGCACCACGAAGTGCATCGCTCCGCGCACCAGCCGCGTCTCGCCCAGGGTCGCCGCCGTCACCGCCGCCACGGTCAGGAACAGGTGCCAGGCGATGGACGCGCCGAGCACCACCGCGACCACCACCAGGCTCACTCCCTGCAGCAGATAGGCGAAGAGCAGAAAGGGCGCGATGGCCGAGGCGTAGAGCAGCGCCTGCAGCGCGGTGCTTCCCACCTTGCCCGCCAGGATGCGCCGCGGCGAGAGGCCGGTGAGCAGGAGCAGCGGCCAGGTCTTGTCCTCCATCTCCCGCGAGAGCGAGCGATAGGCGCTGTAGGGCAGCATGAAGAAGCCCACCACCGACAGCCCTCCGAAGACGGCGACGAAGGTCCCCTTGCCCACCGAGGAGCTGCCCGGCTCGTAGACCCCGAAGGCGATCAGGGCGATCACCGCGCAGGAGACCAGCAACAGCACGAAGACCACGCTGAAGACCCGCGTGCGCAGCCCCCGCCGCACCTCCTGCAGCACGATGGGATTGGCCCGCTCCGAGAGGGCGCCCAGCAGGCCGAGGCTCATTGCAGCCTCCCCTGGGTCACCTTGAGGAAGGCGTCCTCGAGATCCGCGGCCACTGCCTCGAATCCGCAGACCGGGAAGCCCTTCCCCACCAGCTCCGTGAGCAGCCGCGCCGCCAGCGCCTCGTCTCCGTTGAAGCGCACCTTGAGCTTGGGCCCGGCGATCGCCACGCCCTGCACTCCCGGCTGCTCCAACAGCGCCCGCTCGCAGGCGGCCAGGCGCGCCTCCAGCTCCGCACCCCCGACCAGCTGCACCAGCAGCTCGCGCGTGCCCGCTCCCGCCGCGCCACCCTCCGCGCCCGTACCGCCCTGCGCCCGCGCCAGGATCTCGGCGATGGGCCCGGCGGCGAGCAACCTTCCCTTCTCGATGATGGCGCAGGCGTCACACAGCTCGGCCAGCTCGGTGAGGATGTGGCTGGAGATGAGGATGGCTTTGCCCTGCGCCGCCAAGGCCTTGAGCAGCTCGCGCAGCTCGATGCGCGCCCGCGGGTCGAGCCC
>JACRCT010000440.1 GCA_016218885.1 Deltaproteobacteria bacterium
ACGGTCCAGCTCCTCCAGCCGCTGGCGCGGGTCCTCACCGCCTGCCCCCCCTGCTCTGTCTCGTCCCTGCGCATTCGCGAGGCCTCCCACCCCACTGGGCTCGGGCTCAGTGTCGACGCCTGCTCGCCCGGCTTGGGATTGCCGCTGCCGCAAGTGCTCGTCCATCCTGGTGATTTCGTCGCGCGCCTTGGCCATGGCACTCCCCAACCTCGACCCGCCCGCCGGGGCCCGCCCTTTCCAGCCCGCTCCCCGTCCGCTATCGTGACTCCCGTGGAGCTCGAAGAACTCCTTGCTCTCAGCCTCGCCACCCTGCGCGAGCGCTACCTCGACCAAGATAGGGCGGTGCCTGCGGGCCTGCTCGAGGCGCTCTCCGCCGACCGGCGACAGGGGGCGCAGCAGCTCGCGAGGCGTATCGAGGCCCGCCGCCAGAAGCACCGGGCAGAGGGCCAGCGGCTGCGCCACCTGCTGCGCTTCGAGACCGAGCTGTGGGAGAGAGGGCTGCTCCACATCGCCGGGGTCGACGAGGCCGGCGCAGGCCCCCTCGCGGGACCGGTGGTCGCCGCTGCCTGCGTGCTCCCCAAGGACTTCCGCCCCATCGGCGTCGACGACTCCAAGAAGCTCGACGCCCAGCAGCGCGCCGAGCTCGAGGTCGAGATTCAGAAGGGGGCCCTCGCCTGGGCGGTGATGCGCGCCGAGGTCGAGGAGATCGACCGGCTCAACATCTACCGGGCCTCGCTGCTCGCCATGCGGCGCGCGGTCGAGGCGCTGCCCATCAAGCCCGACTACCTTCTCGTGGACGCGCGCACGGTGCCCGAGGTGGGCATCCCGCAGCGGGGCATCATCAAGGGGGACTCGCTCTCCATGAGCATCGCCGCGGCGAGCATCCTGGCCAAGACCGCACGAGACCGGCTCATGGACGAGCTCTCGCGCGCCTGGCCCGGCTACGGCTTCGAGCTCCACAAGGGCTACGGCACTCCCGAGCACTCGGAGGCGCTGCGCAGGCTGGGCGCCTGCCCCATCCACCGCCGCAGCTTCGCGCCCGTTCGCGAGGTGCTGGGGCTGGCCCCTGTCCAGGCAGACCTGTTCGCACCGAAGACCGGAGGGCGAGGCCCGTGAACGCCGACCGCGAGATCGGCGAGGTCCTGAGCGAGTTCGGCTTCGCCGATCCGGCGGCGACCCAGGAAGCGCGCGAGGCGCTCGTTCGGGCGGGGCTCACGCGGCCCGGCAAGGCGCGGATCAGCGACGCCAAGCTCGACAAGGTCCGCGCTCTGCTCGAGGCGACCTTCGCCCGCACCTGCACCGACGCGACGTGCCGCACCGCGCTCTCGCGCAGCAAGCCGGCCGCAGCGCTGCTGACCGTCCCCAAAGGTGCCTGCGAGCACTGCGGCGGCTCGGACAACCTCAAGGCCATGCGGCGACTCTCGGCGCTCTGCCGGGCTCGCCACCTCCACCGGGTGGTGGTCGTGGGCGGCTCTCCCTCGGTGAGGGAGGAGCTGATCGCCCTCAAGCCGCCGGAGTGGAATCTTCGACTCATCGATGGGACGGAGCGGCGCACGGGCGAGAAGGCCCGCGCCGACCTGGAGTGGGCGCACCTCCTCTTCGTCTGGGGCTCGAGCGAACTGGACCACCGCGTATCAAAGCTGTACACCGACACGGCAAGCCCGCACCGGCACAAGGTGGTCCAGCTGGCCCGGCGCGGGATTGCCGCCCTCCTCAACGCCGGATCGGAACACGTCGAGAGGCTCCAACGCCCATGAGCGAACCGAACGACAAGCCGAACAAGCGGCGCTTTCCGCGCCTGTCCGTGAGCGTGAAGATCGAGGGTCACTGGTGGGACCTGGAAGGGGGGCGGCGCAAGCTGAATGCCCTGATGACCGTGATCAGCGAAGGCGGCGTACAGCTGCGCTGCGCCGATCTGATCCCCGCCAACGCCCGGGTCGAATTCGCGGTGAAGGTGGGCACCCTGCGCCGGTTCGACGCGCGAGGCGTCGTACGCTGGTGGCGCCGCACCGGCGAGGTCCGCGACCTGGGCGTGGAGTTCGAGGAGCCCATCCAGCGACTCGGCACCTTCGTCGAGAAGGAGCTGGCATCGCAGGGGACCAAGGTCGGGTAGGCCGACCACCCGGGTCCGCGTCCGCCTAGCAGGCCGCGGAAGCGTCAAGCGCTCTCGTCGCCATCGCGGGCCCGTTCAGGTTCAGGCATGCCCACGCTCTCTCCGGGTCGCCGAGGCTTCAGGCAGCCATTTGACTCGATGCTCAGACCAGTCTGAGGATGTCCTCCTGCATCCTTCCCTAAGGAGACCGCCGTGCAGGAACTGGAAGGCATCGAGGTCCTGGAGGGCGCGGATCGCCTGCAGCGGCTCCCGCTGTTCTCCGCGCTTTCCTACGACGAGACCAATGAGCTGGCCGCGCTCGTCCGGCATGAGAGCAGGCGCGGCGGCGAGGTCATCGTCGAGGAGAACTCGTTGGGGAGCGCGCTCTACGTGGTGGTTGCGGGCAAGGTCCGGGTCGATCGCACCGGGCCCGACGGCACCGACACGCTGGGCCTGCTGGGCGAGGGCGAGCTCTTCGGGGAGATGGCCCTGATCGAGGATCTGCTCACGAGCGCCCGGGTGGTCGCCGATGGCGACGTGGAGCTGCTGTGCATCCCACGGCGGCCTTTCGAGCTGCTGCTGGCCAAGAGCGACCGCTTGGCGCTCAAGGTCTACCGAGCGTTCTGCCGCCAGCTCTCCGAGCGCCTGCGCAAGGCCAACGAGCTGCTCGCCCTGCGCCCCGGAGTCATCTCTCCGCTCACCTGATCTGCCTGCAGCCTTCCGGGAAACCCCATGGAACAATCCACCTTCCATCAGCTGCTGGGCGCGGCGATCCGCAACAACGCCTCGGACGTTCACTTCAAGGTCGGCGCGCCTCCGGCGTTTCGCATCAACGGGGCCCTGCTGCCCATCCGCGCCCCCGCCCTGGCCAGCGACGACCTCTCGCGCATCTGCGGATACGTCCTGAGCGCGGCCCGCTTCAAGGGCTCGCTGGACGAGCTCACCGAGGCGGACGCCTCCTATGCGCTGGAAGGAGTGGGCCGCTTCCGAACCTCGGTCTTCCGGCAGAAGGGCAACCTCGCGGCCATCCTCCGCGCCATCTCCTTCACCGTGCCCACCTTCGAGCAGCTGGGCCTGCCGCCGGTGCTGCAGTCCATCGCCAGCGAGGAGCGCGGCCTGGTGCTGGTCACCGGCGTGACGGGCAGCGGCAAGAGCTCGACCCTGGCCGCCATCGTGGACCACATCAACACCCATCAGCGGCGGCATGTCCTCACCATCGAGGACCCCATCGAGTTCATCCACGCCGACAAGTCCTCGCGCATCACCCAGCGCGAGGTGGGCCCCGACACCCCGAGCTTCGCGGCAGCCCTCAAGGCCGCCCTGCGGCAGGACCCCGACGTGATCCTCCTGGGCGAGATGCGCGACCTGGAGACCATCGAGACCGCCCTGCGCGCCGCGGAGACGGGCCACCTGGTGCTCTCCACCGTCCACACCACCGATGCCGCGCGCACCGTGAGCCGGCTGATCGGCGCCTTCCCCGCCGAAGCCCAGGGCGGGGTCCGGCAACGCCTGGCCGAGAGCCTGCGCGCGGTGGTCAGCCAGCGCCTGCTGCCGCACGCCAGCGGCAAGGGCCGCGTCCTCGCAGTCGAGATCCTCGTCAGCACCTTGTCGATGCGCGAGTACATCAAGGAGCCGGGACGCATCGACGCCATCAAGGACTACCTGGAGAAGTCGCACGAGCTCTACGGCACGCAGTCCTTCGATCAGCACCTGGCCATGCTCTACCGCGCGGGGAGCATCACCCTGGAGACGGCCAAAGCGGCGGCCTCCAACCCCGCAGACTTCGAGCGGGCCCTGCACTTCGAATAGCCCGTCATCGACCTCTCCGCTGTCCGGCCCGCGCTCGGGCGCTCCCAATTCCAGATCTGGAATTGGCGGAGAAATAAGGTCAATCGTTGCGGGCGCTTCCAGATGGGTGCTCTTCGGAAGCCAAGCCGCCGAAGAGCCGCCTCACCTGCCGCAGCGACTGCAAGCGAGCATGGACGGGGCAGGCGGCGCCGGCTATACCCCGGCAAACGGCCGCCGAGCCCCTTGCATGGTTCGTGGACGGCAACAGCCGCTCAAGGCTCTCAAGGTAGGCGCTACAAGCCGGGGCCACCCGGGCTAGATCCCTCCATGAACATGATCGAAGTCAACGGCCTCACCAAGCACTACCGCGTCCACCGGCGCCCGCCGGGGCTCAGGGCGGCGGTGCGCTCGCTGTTCTGGCGCCCGACCGAGACGGTGGTGGCGGTGGATGGGATCGACTTCTCGATCCGCGCGGGCGAGCGCGTCGGCTTCCTGGGGCCCAACGGGGCCGGCAAGACGACGACCCTCAAGATGCTCTCCGGGCTGCTCCACCCCACCTCGGGGGAGGCCAGGGTCGCCGGCTTCGTGCCGCGCACGCGCGAGACCGCCTTCCTCAAGCAGGTCACCCTGGTCATGGGCCAGAAGCAGCAGCTGCTTTGGGACCTTCCTCCCTCGGAGACCTTTGAGCTCAACCGCGCCATCTACGAGGTTCCCATAGACCAGTACCGCGAGCTCCTCGCCGAGCTCACCGGGCTGCTGGAGATAGGAGATCTGATAGGCAAGCCGACCCGCCAGCTCTCGCTGGGCGAGAGGATGAAGTGCGAGCTGGCCGCGGCGCTGCTGCACCGGCCACGGGTGCTCTTCCTGGACGAGCCCACCATCGGCCTCGACGTCTCGATGCAGTCCACGGTGCGCGCCTTCGTGCGCGCCTACAACGAGCGCTTCGGGGCCACGGTGCTGCTGACCAGCCACTACATGGAGGACGTGGCGGCCCTCTGCCCGCGGGTGATCATCGTGGACAAGGGGCGGCTCATCTACGACGGCGCGCTGGCCGACCTGGTGCGCCGGGTCCGCCCCGACAAGCGCGTGGACGTGCGGCTGGGGCGGCCGGTAGAGCGGCGCGATCTGGAGAGCATCGGCCGGGTGGTGCTCCACGAGGACACCCGCGCCGTGCTGCAAGTGCCGCACTCCGGGTTGCCCGAGGCGATGCAGCGCGTCCTCGCGCAGCTCCCGGTCGCCGATCTGTCGGTCGTGGATCCACCGCTCGAGGAGGTGTTCCGCGAGCTGTACCGGGGCTTGCCGACACAGGAGCCGAGCGAGGGCACCTCGCCATGATCCGCTCGGCGGCGCGAGCCTTCCCTACCCTCTTCCGGGTCGGCCTCGCCGAGGCGGTCGCCTACCGCGCCGAGTTCCTCATCTGGATCCTGGCGACCAACATGTCGCTGGTCATGCTGGCGCTCTGGTACGCCGTGGCGCGCGAGCACCCGGTGGGTCCCTACGGCCAGAAGCAGTTCGTCGCCTACTTCCTGTCGGTTCTGGTGGTGCGCCTGCTCACCGGCGCCTGGGTCGTGTGGGAGATGAACTTCGAGCTGCGGCAGGGGCTGCTGGCGTTCCGCCTGCTGCGACCCCTCCACCCGATGATCCACTACGCCGCCGAGAACCTCGCCGCGCTCCCGGTGCGCGCCATGTTCGCCGCCCCCATCGCCCTGCTCAGCTTGTGGGTGATGGGCTCGGACCAGGTGACGCACGACCCGTGGCTGCTGCTCGCCTTCTTCGCCGCGGTGCTCCTCGCCTGGCTCATCCACTTCCTGGCGATGGGGCTCATCGCCATCGCCGGCTTCTGGATCGACAGCTCCCTCGCCCTCTTCCAGGTCTGGTTCGGCTTCTTCGCGCTGCTCTCGGGCTACCTGCTGCCGCTGGACCTGCTCCCCCAGAGGGTCCAGAGCGTGGTGCAGGCACTGCCCTTCCGCTACATGCTGAGCATCCCGGTCGAGACCCTGCTCGGGCGCTTCGAGCGGATGGAGGCGCTGAGGCAGCTGGGAATCGGGGCAGCAT
>JACRCT010000427.1 GCA_016218885.1 Deltaproteobacteria bacterium
AGGAAGGTCACGAGATCGGCCTCCTCCGCCGCGGTCAGCCCGAGGTCCCCGAGGTGGTCCATGCGGATGATGTTCTCGCTCCACTCGGGCGCTGGCCAGCCTGCGCCAGGCACATCGCGCGTGTTGTAGAAGTGCACCACCGTCTCGAGGTTCCCGAAGACGCCATTGTGCCCGTAGGGTGCGGTTTCGGCCACGTTGCGCAGGCTGGGGATCTTGAAGCGCCCATAGTGGAACGGGTCTTTGATCGCCGCGCCCGTGCCGAGGTCGACGAAGCCGGCTCCCTGCCGGTTGAAGTGCCGGGGCAGAGAGTAGAAGGGGTTGGCCGGGTTGCGTGGGAGCCCCACGTTGGCGTGATGGCGCGAGGTGAACATCGGGGAGCTCCCGTCCGATGACGGCCTGCTCACGTGGCAGCGGGCGCAGGCGGCCTTGCCTTCGAAGAGCAGTCGGCCTGCCTCCTCGCGAGGCGAGAGCGCGATGCGTCCCTGGAGGAAGAGGTCGAACTTCGAGCTTTGCGGATTCACCTCCTCGGACGCCTCGTAGGCGGCGATGGCGCGCGCGACACAGTCGTAGGCGAGCTCCGTGTCGTTTGGCTCGCCGCAGACTTCGTGGAACAGCTCGCGGTAATCACTGCGGTCGATCCTGCGCACGACCGCCTCGGCGCTGGGGTTGTTCATCTCCAGCGGGTTGAGGAAGGGTCTTTTGGCCTGCTCGACGAGGTCGACTGCGCTCCCGTCCCAGTTCTGGCCTCCCTGCCACACTCCCCGGTTCATCGGCCCCATGTTCTGGAGGAAGCGCAGCTCAGGGCTGAGCGCCGAATAGGAGATGCTGGGCGCGTTGCGGCTCCCGAAGCGGTTGGGGATGCTGCCGCGCGAGACGGGGAGGTCCTTGCGCGGATCGGCGAAGCCACTACTCGGATCGTGGCAGCTCGCGCAGGCCACGCCCCGTGGGGAGGAGAGGTCTTCGTCGAAGAACACGCTCTTGCCGAGCCGCTCTTGACGCTCGAGATTCCCTGCGCTTGCCTGGCCGCTTCCCCCGAGCAGCACCAGCGCGACCACGGTCCCAGCGATGGGCCGACTCATGCATCCCTCCCGAACGCCTGCTGGCGCCTGTCCATTCGTCTAGCTCACCACCCGCGAGGCGCTTGGCCAGCGACCGGGAGGGCGGCTCCTCAATGTGGGGCAAGCTCGGGGCGCGGGACATCGCGCTTGCCTGGTGGCCGGTAGGGCGGCACCCTCGCGTGAGCGGCGCTCGGAGGCAGGCGTGCCGCAGGGCCGCGCCGCCATGGAAGCTTTCGAGGGGGCGTCAGGGCAGCACGTCCAAACGGAATGTGCCCGGCCCGTGGGCGGTTTCGCGGTCGGCCTGGCCGGTGTCTCGGCTCGTGGATGCAGGGCCCGTCCGAGCCGGAGCGAACCCTTCGAGCGCAGCGGGGTGGCAGCAGGAGGGTGTTGCATCCAGGCGCGCCGGACGCGATAACGACTGGTGCCGCTGGCGATGGGGCGGCCGAGGTTTGAAGGCATGTTCGGGTTGTCGGGCACCGAGCTGGCGATCGTCCTTATCCTGGCCCTCTTGCTATTGGGGCCATCGAAGCTGCCCGAGCTCGCCCGCTCGGTCGGCAAGGCGGTCCGCGACTTCAAGCGCGCCACCGGCGACATCCGCTCCAGCGTGGAGTCCGAGTTCTACCGGATGGATCAGGAGCCGGCTGCCGAGGTCGTCCCTGCTCCCGCCAAAGCCGAGGGGGCCATACCGGCTGCGGCTGCAAGCAGGCCTGCGCTCCTCGAGTCGGGAGCGAGCGCGGGGGCTTCAGCAGCCCCGGTGGCGCTCGATTCGACGCCGGTCGCCCTCGAGACCACCTCCACCCCCGGGCGTGCGAGCGCGACGCCGGCTCCGCCCCCCGATGGCAGTGCCAAGAGCTAGTCCTTGGAAGACGCCAAGCTCACCCTCTACGAGCACCTGTCGGAGCTGCGCGGGCGGCTCTGGAAGGTCACGCTCGTCGTGCTGGCGCTGGGCGGCGCCTCGCTGGCCTGGTCTCGGGAGATCTTCAATCTCCTGATGCGGCCGGTCCTGGCGGCGCTGCCCGAGGGGAACCGCGCGCTCGTGTACACGTCGGGGATCGAGGAGATCAACGTCCTCCTCAAGGTCGGCCTCTACGCCGGTCTCTTCCTGGCGACGCCGGTGGCGCTCCACCAGCTGTGGAAGTTCGTCGCCCCCGGGCTGCTCAAGAGCGAGCGCCGCGCGGTGGGGCCCTTCGTGGCCTTCGGCACCGTGTTCTTCGTCGCCGGCGCTCTGTTCTGCTACTGGGCCATTCTCCCCTCGATGTTCCGCTTCCTGCTCACCCCTGGGGAGGCGGGGCCGGTGCGCGAGCGCATCACGCTATCGCGCGCCCGGGCCGAGGACGCGGGGCGCCTCTTCTTTGCCGGCGAGCCGGCCGGTGCGGCGGCGATGGCCCGCGAGGCGGTCGGTGAGCTGAGCGGCAAGGGCGAAGGACAGATCGCGCCACCGCCGGTGCTGACCACGAGCCCGCTCGAGATGGGCGAGCGCGCGGCGCGGCTGGGCCGCCTGCTCGACCTCGCTCTCGGCCAGCCGAGCGCCGAGCGCTCGTCTCTGGCCCTCGCCGTCAAGCTGCACGCCGAGGCCGAGAAGCTGCTGTCCCAGGGCTCGCTCCAGCAGGCTGCGGTCAATCTGGAGGAGTCGCTGGCGGCGCTGGCCCAGTCGTTCCCCGACGACGCCGGATCCCTCCGCGAGATCTGGTCGGCGCAGCGCCACCTCGCCGCCGCCCAGTTCCGGTTGGGGCAGGAGGAGTGGACCAAGCCGATGCTCTCCATGAAGGAGCAGCTCTCGCTGGTCCTGATGCTGGAGGTGGCCTTCGGCGCGATCTTCGAGCTGCCGCTGATCATGGCCCTGCTGGCGATGATCGGCCTGCTCAAGTTCCGCTTCGTGGCCAAGTACCAGCGCTACGCCATCCTCGCCTGCGTGGTGCTGGCGGCGATCGTCTCGCCCACCGGCGACGTGGTGAACCTGTCGCTCATGGCGGTGCCCATGGTCGTCTGCTTCGAGGTGGGTGTCCTCCTGGTTTGGGTCTTCGAGCGCCGCCGCAACGAGCGCGCTGCCGCCGCCGCCGCGGATGGCGAGGCTGGTGGAACCTCCGCCGCCGGCTGAAGGCCTTGCTCCAAATCCTCCGCACGACCGCGGCACCCCTGTCAGGGTCGGTTTTCTGTCTGCGTGAGGTGGCCTTCCGGATGTGTAGCAACTTCGGCCGGTTGCGTGTGGTCCATGCCTTGCTTGGCACCGAGGCCTTGACACGCACCTTCCGGAGGACGAGATGACCCAGAGACCGATGGCCGTGGCGTTGGCGCTCGGCATGACCAGCCTGGCCTGCAGCACCAAGAGCGCGAGCGAGTACGAGACGAGCGACATGGTCGCGACCCTGCACGCGACGGCGACCGGCAGCGGCAGCACGCAGGTGCAGGCGAGCCTGCACGATCCTTCGAATCCACTGACGTTCGTACAGCTCACCGCGGACGACAAGATCGAGGCGAGCCATGGCGCAGAGACCCAGACGATGAAGGAGGCGAGCCTTTTGGGAGCGGTCTCCTACTCCGCCAGCTTCAATGGCGACGCCGCCGAGAGCGAGTTCCACGTCAAGCTGACCCGCAAGGTCGACGCGGGCGCGCCCGACTCCCACGTGACGCTGCCCAAGCCTTTCACCGTCGCGGCGCTCGGCAAGAGCACCTACTCCCGCACCGAGCCCATCGCCGTCACCTGGACCGCCGAAACCAGCGCCGATGCCATGAAGCTGGACATCGCTGGCAGCTGCCTCGACGGCGTGCACACGGGGCTCGACCCCGCGGCGTCGACGTACACCATCGCCGCCAACACCCTGAAGAAGCGCGCCCCGGCCAGCGGGAACGATCAGGTCGCCGACGAGTGCGAGGCGACGGTTACGCTCACCCGCTCCCGCGATGGCGTGGCCGATCCGGCTTTCCACAGCAACAGCTCCTTCGTGGGCAAGCAGGTGCGGACGTTGACCTTCACCACCAAGCCCTGACGCGGCAGTTCCAGGCGAGCGCGCGATGGAGGGGTGGCTCTTTGGAGACGCTCCTCGTCGTTGCTAGAATCGTCGGCCTCATCGGGAAAACCGGAATCATCGCCGAGGCCCCAAGGGCCAGAGCCGGAGACCATATGGAGCTCAACGAGATCCTGCAGATCGCTCTGAGGGGAGGGGCCTCCGACATCCACCTCAAGGCCGGCCTGCCGCCGATGTTCCGCGTGGACGGGACGCTGGTGCCGCTCAAGGACGCCCGACGCATGCCTCCGGAGGAGATCGCCCGGATGGCCTTCGGGATCATGAACGACTACCAGAAGGAGAAGTTCAAGCAGACCAACGAGATCGACCTCGCCTACGGCGTGCCGGGCCTGGGGCGCTTCCGCGTCAACGTCTTCCAGCAGCGCGGCACCATCGGAATCGTGCTGCGCGTCATCCCCTTCAAGATCCTCTCGATCGACCAGCTGATGCTGCCCAAGGTGCTCGAGAAGCTGGCCATGGCCGAGCGCGGGCTCATCCTGGTGACCGGCACCACCGGCTCGGGCAAGTCGACGACCCTCGCGGCGATGATCGACTACATCAACGCGATGGACACCTGCCACATCATGACCATCGAGGACCCGATCGAGTTCCTCATCCGGGACAAGCGCTCGATCGTGAACCAGCGTGAGGTGGGGGTCGACACTCTGGCCTTCGGGCAGGCCTTGCGCTCGGCCCTGCGCCAGGACCCCGACGTCATCCTCGTCGGCGAGATGCGCGACCTGGAGACCATCGAGACCGCGCTCACCGCAGCCGAAACGGGTCACCTGGTGCTCTCCACGCTCCACACCCTGGACGCCACCGAGACCATCAACCGCATCATCAGCGCCTTTCCCCCCTACCAGCAGAAGCAGGTGCGCCAGCAGCTGGGGGCGGTGCTCAAGTCGGTCGTCAGCCAGCGCCTGGTGCCCCGCGCCGATGGCAAGGGGCGCGTGGCCGCGGTCGAGGTGCTCATCAACACCGGGCGGGTGCGCGAGCTCATCGAGGACAAGGACCGCACCAAGGAGCTCAAGGACGCGATCGCTCAGGGGCACCAGACCTACGGGATGCAGACCTTCGACCAGTCGCTGATGAGCCTGCTGCAGCACCAGACCATCACCTACGACGAGGCCCTGCGCCAGGCCAGCAACCCCGACGACTTCGCGCTGCGTGCCTCAGGCATCTCCGCCACCAGCGACTCCAAGTGGGACGACTTCGAAAGCAAGCCTCCTACCCCGGCGGCGCCGGGCCCGGCGGCTCCGAGCGCTCGTCCAGTGGTGCCCGCGCCCATGGCGGCGCCGCAGACTGCTTCGGCCATGCCGGCCATGCCTCGGCCCACCAGCAATCCGGCGATGCCTGTGGTGCGCGCCCCGGCTCCTGTGCCCGGACCCGCGGCCGCGCCTCGACCCCTGACCGGCCCGCAGACCACGAGCCCCGATCCCAACGACCCGGGGTTCGAGATCGAGCGCTTCTAGAGCCCCCTCAGTGTCGGGGGCCCGACAGCCCGAATCCACGCGAACTCCCGTCGATGGCCTGGGCCCCAAGGACGCTGCTACGAGTGCGCCCTCACTGTCACGTCGCCAAAGCAGGGGGGAAGCCACGTGTTCGCCATCGAGAGGTTCCAGAGGTTTGCGTCCGCGGCGCGAGAGGCGCGCGAACTGGCGGCGTTTGCGCGCGCCACCAGGGCCATCAACCAAGCCGAGGATCCCCTCGCCCCGGAGAGCGGAGAAGCAGAGCGGGTGGTCGCCGCGCTCGAGGCGATGTTCATCATGCTGGCCCCGTCCGCCGAGGCGATAGACCAGGCCGAGTCCGACTTCCGCGAGGTGCTCGGCGTGATGATGGGGCCCGAGCTCGACGAGGAGCAGGGCGAGGATCTGGCGGAAGGCTTCGCCGAGGCGCTTGAAGACGAGGGCCTCGAGATTCGGCTCAAGACGGTCGCCGAGGCGCTGAGGCGAGAGCGCCCGTTCGCCGAGCAGGCCTTCAAGCTGTGCGCGGCAGTGGTCGGCTCCACCTCGATGGATCCCTCCGACGCCGACGGCTTCCTCACCGACCTCGCCGAGGAGCTCGATGTCGATGACGAGCGGGTCGAGGTCCTGCTCGCCGAAGTCGAGGCTGCTCTGCGCGGCCCCGAGTGATCGGACGCCTCCGACGTCAAGCCATGAAGTAGGGCGGGCGGGGAATGGACCCCAAGGGTCCCCCCTGAATCCCTTGAGCGCCCTGCTGCCCGCCGTGTATCCTCCTCGACGTTTCTTCCGAAGAGGCTAGAGGGTAGGCACGGGTTGCGGGGCTTCCCGCGGGCGGCGAAGGACATGGACCAGGCAGCGCTGCGCAGGCACCTCAAGGAGCTCATCATCCGGGTCTGCGACGTGAAGAGCGTCAAGCCCGAGCAGGTGGATGACGACGCGGTGCTGTTCGCGGCCGACGGCCCGTTGGACTTGACCAGCCTCGACGCCATCGAGATCGCCATCGCGATCGAGCGCGAGTACAAGGTCAAGATGAAGAACATGAGCTCGGCCCGCGACTACTTCCGCTCCATCGCCACCCTCGCCGACTACATCGCCGCGCAAGCGGATCCCGCGCAGCTGCAGCGGTTCCAGAGCGGGGCACAGGGGTAGGGGCGAAGGGGCGCGAGTTGCGAGTCGAAGTAAGAGGATTCACCGGCGTCTGCAGCCTGGGACGCGAGCGCACGGAGCAGGTGGCGGCGGCGCGGGCCAACCGTGCCGGGCTCTCTGCCTCGGGCGCCGAGGGCCTGGTTGCGGCGCCCGGGGTGATCGCCGGCTGGCTCCCGGGCTATTGCGACGATCCCCAAGGGGTCTACCGGCTGAGCGACGAGGTGCTCGACCGGCTGCTCGCCGAGACCCCGCTCACCCCGGCCGAGCGGCGCGAGTGCGCCGTCTTCATGGGAACCACCACCGGCCACACCCCGGTGGAGGAGATCCCCGCGATCCAGAAGATCAAGCAGGGTCTGCCCTGGAAGTCCCAGTTCCTCTCCGGCGGTCCCGGCCCCTTGGCCAGCCACGTCGCCCGGCGCCTGGGCTCCAAGGGCCCGCTGTTCACCTACACCACCGCCTGCACCTCGACCGGCGCGGCGCTGGTGATGGCGCTGCGCGCGCTTCGTCTGGGGCGGGTGCCGCGAGCGCTGGTCTTCGGGGTCGACCTGGTGATGAAGACCTCGTTGGAGGGCTTCCGCCTGCTGCAGCTCTACTCCGAGAAGCCGTGCCGCCCCTTCGACCGGGACCGCGACGGCCTCAGCTTCGGCGAGGCGGGGGTGGCGCTGCTCCTCGAGCCCCGCGATGCGCCCCGCTCGCGCTTCGAGGTCCTCGAAGGGGCGGTGGCCCACGACCCCAGCCACATCGCCGCCGGCTCCAGCGACGGCAAGACCGCCGCCCACGTGATGCGCGAGGCGATGCGCCGCTCGGGGGTCGCGCCCTCTCAGATCGTGGCGGTGAAGGCCCACGGCACCGGCACCCCCACCAACGATCTGTCGGAGCTGCGCGGCATGCTGGCGGCCTTCGACGGCAAGCCGCCGCCCTTCTTGTCTTGGAAGGGCTTCATCGGCCACACCGTGGGCTCCTCGGCGGCGATGGAGCAGGTGCTCTCCATGTGGTGCCTGGAGGAGGGTTTTCTCCCGCCCAGCCATGGCTTCGAGAACCCCTGCGAGGAGACCCCGCTGGCTCCGCTGACCGCCCCGCTTCAGACCGGAGGTCGCCCCGGTAAGTATCTGTTCAATGCCTTCGGCTTCGGCGGGACCGCGGTCTCCTATGTCGTCGCGGATCGGGGAGCTTGAGCGATGAGCGCCGCCCCGTCGCCGAAGATGGAGACCGGCATCCGCTGCTGGGGCAGCGTCGCGCCCGCACCCGGCGGGCGCCTCCCCGATGACCTCGAGCCGATCTCCGAGCCCCTGGTGGGCCGGCGCTTTCGCAAGATCGGCCGCTTCATCAAGCTCGCCCTCTCCGGCGCCGCCACCTGCGTCCGGCGCTCCGAGCTCGAGCGGCTGCCACCCGAGCGCACCGGCGTCTTCTTCGGCACCGGCATCGGCAACACGCCGGACCTTTCCGGCTTCTCGGAGGCGGTGCTGGGGGGGCCCACCGAGCAGGTCCCCAGCCCCATCCAGTTCGCCCACTCCATCGGAAACTCGGGCGCCTTCTACGTCGCCCAGGCCTTCGAGCTGAGCGGGCCCGTCCTCGCCATCAGCCAGGAGGACGTGAGCTTCGAGTGTGCCCTCCTCGCCGCGCGGGACGCGCTGGCCTTCGGCGACGTCGACTACGCGCTGGTGGGCGGGGCCGACGTCTACTGCCCGGACGACGCCGCCCAACGCCAGCGGATGGGGCTCGCTCCCTCCAGCGCGGTGCCCCTGAGCGAGGGCTCGGGTTGGGTGCTGCTCGAGCGGTTGGCGCCCACCTCTGCTGCGGTGCTGGGGGAGGTGCGGGTCGAGCAGGAGGATCCGCGCCTGGCTCTGCAGCGCCAGTGCTCCGTCGCTGAGGGAGGCGAGCCGAGTGCCCTGGCGATCTCCGCGCGGCTGGCCGAAGGCAGCCCGGCGCTCGCGAGCGCGGTGCCCCATGCCCGGCTGATGGCCAACCGCGGAGCCTTCCCCACCGAGAGCGCAGTCGCGCTGTGTGCCTTCCTCGAGGAGCGGGCGGCCGCGGCTGGGGGGCTGTCGGACCTCTTCCACTCCATCGGCGTGAGCCGGGACGGATTTTTGGGCCTGGTGAGCGCGCGATGGGCGGGGAGGGCTGCATGAAGAAGCGGGTCCTGGTGCTCTGCTACAGCCAGACGGGCCAGCTCAAGGCCTGCGCCCAGAGCCTGACCGGCCCGCTGCGCGAGAGCGGCGAGGTCGAGGTGGACTTCGTCGAGCTCGTGCCCGAGAAGCCCTACCCGTTCCCCTGGGGGATGAAGGCTTTCTTGTCGGTCTTTCCCCAGTCCGTGCTGGGCGAGCCCCCGCCCATCCAGCCTCCGGCGGTCGACCCTGCGAAGAAGTACGACCTCGCCATCCTGGCCTACCAGGTCTGGTACCTCTCGCCCGCGCCGCCGGTGGTGGCCTTCCTCCGCTCGCCGCAGGCGGAGGCGCTGCTCCAGGGCACGCCCCTGCTCGCGCTGTGCGCCTGCCGGAACATGTGGCAGCGCGGCTGGGTCGAGCTCAAGCGTCTGGTGGCCGAAGTCGGCGGGCGCATCGTCGACCACGTGGTGCTCATCGACCAGGGGCCCGACTGGTCCACCTTCTACACCACGCCCCGCTGGCTCATCGCCGGCAAGAAGGAGGGTGGTCCGTTCCCGCCCGCCGGCGTCTCCCCGCAGGCGATCGCAGGGCTGCGCGCGCCGGGGGAGCGGCTCCTCGAGGCGCTGCGACGGGGGCCGATCGAGGGATCGGTCTTCGCCGGCTCGGGTGTGGAGGTGCTGGAGGTGCGACGGCGCTATCTGCTGCCCGAGATGGCGGCCAAGCGGGTCTTCCGCCTCTGGGCGAAGCTGATCCACGGCGCGGGACCGTCGCTCAAGTATCCGCTGGGGCTGGCCTGGTTCTTCTGGCTGCTGTTCTCGCTGCCGCTCGCCGTCCCCATCGCGCTGAGCGGAGAGCTCTTGCGCCTGCTGAACCCAAGCTGGTACCGGGAGCGCATCGAAGAGCTCGTGCAGCCCTCAGGAGGGCCGGTTCGGTGAAGGCGTACATCAACGGGGCTGCAGCGTTCTTGCCCAACGCGCCGGTGGCCAACGCGGATATCGAGAAGGTGCTGGGGATGGTCGGCTCCCGGCCCTCGGTGGCGCGCACGCACGTCCTCAAGGCCAACGGCATCCAGAGTCGCCACTACGCCATCGATCCCCTGACCGGGAAGGCCACGCACACCAACGCGCAGATGACGGCCGAGGCGGTGCGCCAGCTCTCTGCGCGCGCTGGCCTCAGCCTGGAGGAGCTGGCGCTGCTCTCCTGCGGCACGGCGACCCCCGACCAGCTCCTGCCCGCACACGGCTCGATGGTGCACGGCGAGCTGGCCTGCCCGCCTTGCGAGGTGGTCACCTGCGCTGGCGTCTGCTGCTCGAGCATGGCCGCGCTCAAGTACGCCGCCATGGCGGTGGCCTGCGGCGAGGCCGCCAACGCGGTGGTCACGGGCAGCGAGCTGACCAGCTCGTCGATGCGCGCCAGCCATTTCCAGCCCGAGCTGGAGGAGAAGGCCAAGAAGCTCGCCAGCCAGCCCCACCTGGCCTTCGAGCACGATTTCCTGCGCTGGATGCTCTCCGACGGCGCAGGGGCCTTCCTGCTCGAGCCCGAGCCGCGGCGCCGCGGGGCGGACGCGACGGCGCCCCTGCGCATCGAGTGGATCGACTACGTCTCCTTCGCGGGGGAGATGGAGGCCTGCATGTACCACGGGGCCATCAAGGACGGCCCCCGGCTGGTCGGCTGGAAGGACGTGGAGGACCCGCGCGAGCTGCTGCGCAGCGGCTTCTTCAACATCGGCCAGGACGCGCGGCTCCTGAACAAGAACATCGGAAGGTTGATGGGAGAGGGGCTCAAGCGCTCGATCGACAAGCACCGCCTGGAGCCTGGCCAGATCTCCTGGGTGCTGCCGCACTTCTCCTCGTACTACTTCCAGCCGGAGATGGAGAAGAAGCTCCAGGAGCTGGGCTTCGACATCCCTGGCGAACGGGTCTTCACCAACCTCGCCCGGAAGGGCAACATCGGCGCGGCGTCGATCTTCGTCATCGTCGACGAGCTGCTCTCCACAGGGCGGCTGCGCGAAGGAGAGCGCCTGCTGTGCTTCGTGCCCGAGAGCGGGCGCTTCTCGGTGTCGTACATGCTCCTCACGGTGTGCGGATGAAGGCCCACGAGGTACCGGCGGACGAGGGCTTCCTCGAGGGCTACCAGCGCGGCGCCTATGCCGTGGACGAGAAGGGCCAGTACCGCATCGTCGCCACCTCTGGCTGGCATGCGGAGACGGCGGCCACCGCCGCGGCGCTCGAGGAGCAGGACCGGGCTATCCAGGCGGCCTTCGAGCAGGTCCGGGCTGGACGCAGGAGCCCGCTCGCCTACCACATCGCGCGGCGCCTGCTGACCCCGTCCCTTCTGGCCAGCTACGCCGGGGTCAGCCGCCTGCGGGTGGCCGGGCACCTGCGCCCCTTCGGCTTTCGACGCACGCCGCTGTGGCTCGCGCAGCGCTACGCCGAGTGCCTGCAGATGTCCCTCAACGATCTCGTCCGGCTGCCCGAGAAGCCGGAGAGCCTCCTGTGAAGGGCGAGCCCGCCGTGCCCCTCAAGTTCCAGCACCAACTGGCCGCGCACTGCGAGAGCGGGGTGACCTCCTGCCTGCTGGGAGCTGCCGGGCTGCCGGTGAGCGAGGCGCTGGTGTTCGGCATCGGCAGCGGGCTGTTCTTCGTGCACCTGCCGATGGACAAGCTCTTCGGCGGGCCCACGACCTCCTTCCGCAGCGTCCCGGGGACCATCTTCAAGAAGGCGTGCAAGAGGCTCGGGGTGCGATACGAGATGCGCACCTATCGCAGCGAGGACAAGGGGATGGCCGACCTCGCGGCGCTGGTGGAGAAGGGCGTGCTCGTCGGTCTGCAGTCGAGCGTCTACTGGCTCGAGTACCTGCCGCGGCGATTCCGGTTCCCCTTCAATCTCCACAACGTCGTCGCCTACGGTCGCGCCGGTCCCGAGACCTGGAAGCTGAGCGATCCGGTGCTCGACGAGCCGGTGGAGTGCAGCGACGTCTCTCTGCGCCGCGCGCGCTTCGCCAAGGGCGCCTTCCCGCCGAAGGGGCGCCTGTATCACGTGGTGGAGGCGCCCCAGCCCGCGCCGGAGCTGCTGCGTCGCGCGGTGCTGCTGGGCGCGCGGGAGACGAGCCACCACATGTCCAGCATCCCTTTCAGCATCTTCGGCTGGAGGGCCATCCACTTGCTGGCCAAGCGGATGGAGCGCTGGCCGCGGCGCTTCAAGGACCCCAAGGACGCGCTGGTCCAGCTGGCGACGATCGTGCGCATGCAGGAGGAGATCGGCACCGGGGGAGCGGGGTTCCGCTACCTGGGCGCGGCCTTTCTGCAGGAAGCGGGGCAGCTCTTGGGCCAGAGCGAGTGGCAGCTCTGGTCGGAGCAGCTCACCGGCATCGGCGACCGCTGGCGCGAGTTCGCCGCCCGCAGCGCGAGGATCATCAAGAGCGGCGAGGCCAAGGCGGCCGACTTCAAGGAGGTCGCGGAGATCGTGCGCGAGTGTGGCACCCGCGAGCGAGACCTCTTCGCCGGGATGTTCGAGGTGGTGCGGAAGCTGCCCGTGCCGGAGCTGTCCCAGCCCACGAAGGCGGCCTGAGCGAGGAGATCGGGCAGCTTCAGCCTCGTCGTCGCTCCAACCGAAGCAATTGCTCCTCGAGCGCGGACGTGTTTCTCCGCCTCGGCCCGGCCCTCGGCGAGTGTCTCGACCTTGGTCGAGGTGAATCGCAGCCCTTGGCGATTTCGATGCTGCCCTCGAGGCCTGTCGCGACGTGAAGCGGCCTTGCCCGCCTCTCCCTCCGGGTGAGGGCTCCTTCGGCGCCGCGACGCTCAGCTGTCGCGCTCAGGGAGATCGCGGGTTCGGGTGGTCGCTAGATCTGGGTGCTGGTCCCAGGCCACTCCATGGAGAACCGCGGGCCCTCCACCTTGGCGAAGACGACTCCGAGCACCTGCGAGCGCACTGCGCCGCGCTCGTCGGGGAGCGCGACGGATCGATCGGAAGTGGATTCGTGGGCAAAGCCAGGGACTGCGGGCGGTTAGCCGGCCCGCACTTCCGATCGATCGGAAGTGAGCCGGCCCGATCCCTTGGCGATGGGACGTCCGCCGCGGCGAAAGGCCCAGCCGATCGCCGGTGCTTGCTCGAGGTCGAGCGAGAGCTCGAGGGAATCGCCGGGGACGATGGGCTCCAGGAAGCGCGCTCGTTCGACCGCCGCGAGCTCGCAGGGCCGGCCCAGGGCCATCTCCGCGGCATGCTCGACCAAGCGCAGCTGTCCGACCGCGGGGAGCAAGGGCATCCCGGGGAAGTGTCCGTCGAGATAGGGGTGCCCCGCACCGATCCGGATCCTCATCTGCGAAGAGGACTCGTCCCGGTTGAAGGTGCAGCCCTGGAAGCCCTCGAGGCGTGGCGCATCGGAGGCCGTGGGCTGGGGCGAGGCGCCGCCCACCAGCATCCGCAGGCGCGCGCTCGCCACCGGCGTGCCGCCGGCAGTCAGGACCCGCGCGGAGAGCTCGGCTGCCGGAGGGATCTCGATCTCCAGCCTCGACTCGATGCACAGGCGGTCGCCGGGAGCGAGAGCGACGGCATCGAGGAGCTCGAGGCCTTCGACGCCCACCACGTAGCCCGCGGCCTCACGCGGCTGTTCGGCGACGACCGCCCTGTAAGCCACGTCCGCTCCGACGGCTTGGGCCATGAGCTCCAGGCACCAGATGGCTCGGAACCGACCCGCCTCGAAACACGGTGCACCGTCGCGCAGGGTGAGCGTCGCGACCGAATGATCCGAAGACCACTCGGCCAGCCGATCGAGCGCCAGCATCGGTGGACGGTGGGGCAGCAGGCGTTCGATGGAGATGGCGTCGAGGGAAGGCTTCA
>JACRCT010000428.1 GCA_016218885.1 Deltaproteobacteria bacterium
GAGAGCTGGTGGGGATACTTGCGCGCGTCCTTCTGCGGGTTCAGCCCAACCTTGGCTATCCAGGCCCGCGCGCGCTCGTGCCGCTCGGCCCGGGGGATCCCCGCGCACTCCAGGCCGAAGGCCACGTTGTCCAGCACGGTGCGGTTGTCGAAGGCGGTGTACTCCTGGAACACCATCCCGCGGTCCGAGCCGGGTCCCAGGACGGGCTTGCCCATCACCAGCACCTCGCCGACGGTCGCCGGGTGCTGCGGCTCCAGCCCGGCGATGAGGCGCAGCACGGTGCTCTTGCCGCAGCCCGAGGGGCCGAGCATGGCGACCAGCTCGCCCTTCTTGGGCAGATCGTGGACGACGAAGCTGACGTCCTTGATCGCGGTGTACGCGCGCGGGGTGCCCGCTCCGTAGGTCTTGGTGACGTTGCGGAAGGAGACCACGGAGGGCAGCGCCTGGGCGCTCTCCATGGGCAGACCCGTGGGCGGCTTGGGCAGCGCGGCGGCGGGGGGAGCCTCGGGACTCATTTCTCCTCCTCGCGGTAGGGGAACAGCCAGCGCTGCACGCCCAGCAGGCCGCGGTCGATGCCGTAGGCCACCAGGGTGAGGGCGACGAGCACCAGATAGACGTGCTCCATGGGGCCACGCCGCTGTGAGATGAGGATGAGCGCGCCCACTCCATCGGACATGTTCACCATCTCGGCCAGGATGATGTAGCCGAAGGCCAGCCCGAAGAGCAGCCGCAGCGAGCCGAAGATGTCCGGCAGCGCCAGCGGCACCAGCACCTTGAGCACCACCTGCCAGGGCTTGGCCCCCAACGTGAGCGCGGTGTGCACGTAGCGCTCGTCCACGCCGGCGATAGCCCGGGCGGAGTCGAAGACCACGAACATCACGCAGGCCACGAAGATGAACATCACCTTCTGCAGCTCATCGATGCCGAACCAGACCAGGGTCAGCGGCACCAGCGCCGAGATCGGCACGTTGCGGCCGAAGACCGACAGGGGCGCGATGAAGGCGTTGATGCGCGGCCAGGTGCCGCAGGCCACTCCCAGCGGCACGCCCACCAATGCGGCGAGCCCGAAGCCCTGCAGCACGCGCCACAGCGAGGCGATGAGGTTGCGGGTGAGGGCGCGGTCGAACCACAGCGAGCGGAAGGAGCCGAGGATCTCCTCCGGACTGCCGATGACCGCCGGGGAGAGTACGCGCGCCTCGGCGGCCCCGCGGGTGAGCGCGGTCCAGAGGCCGAGCACCAGCAGCAGGAAGAGCGCCCCGGCCAGGAAGCGACCGAGGACCGTGGGCTCCTTGCGCAGGCGAAAGGCCGAGCGGGTCGCCGGGGGCTTGGAGGCGGGGCTCGGAGCTGGGTTCTTCGGGGCCGCAGCGGGTGCCGCCGGAGGGCTGGAGCTGGGGGCGGTCTCTGCCATGGTTGGGCCCTCCAACGAGAAGCTGCTTCAAAGCGCTGGCGATCGAGGTAGTCCGATTACTGGCAGCCCGCGCAGGCGGGCTTGGCAACCTCAGGCGCGACTTCAGTCGCCGGCATTTCCCGGGCATCCGGGTTCCCCGCACCTTCCGGGCATCCCGGCTATCCCGAGCCGCCGGCTCTCAACGCCGGCGGCTGCCCCGCTCCGAACTATTGGGCCTCGAGCGGGAAGACCTTGACCTCGACGCGCCGGTTGCGGGCGTGGTTGCTGGCGTCGTTGGGGTCAGCAGGGCGCATCCAGCCCATGCCCTCGGAGGCGACCTGGTTGGGGTTCAGGGTCGGGAACTTCTTGAGCAGGGCGGCGCGCACCGAGGCCGCGCGCTGCTCGGAGAGCGTCTTGACCGACTCGAAGGGAACCTGGCCCTTCATCGAGGAGTCGGTGTGCCCCTCGATGACGATGCGCGCTGCGCCGAACTGGCCGGACATCTTGGCGATCTCCTCGATGACGAAGCCGACGTTCGGGTCGTAGAGCTCCTCCGTCGACTTGCCGCCGAGCATCTTGGTGATCTTGTGGCCCAGGTCGGAGCTGTTGGGGAAGAAGTGCACCACCACCGTCTTGGTGAGGATCTCGCCGGACTCGGCCTTGATCTCCGAGACGGTCTTGGCGGCGAAGTTGGTCTGGTACTTGTTCTCGCTGTTGGCGTACTTGGGCTCCTTGCCCAGCTTCTGGATGATCGAGAAGTCGGCGATCTGGTCCCAGGGGGTCTTCTCGTTGACCTTGCCGATGCGCTTGTAGAGGTAGTTGGCGGTGTCCCAGGTGCGCTCGAAGTTGGTGGGGTTGTTCTGGTTGAGGAAGAATTCCCGGTTCTCGGCGTAGTTGGTCCAGTGGGCGTCGCCGAGCATCCCCAGCGCATCGGCCGGCGGCAGGTTGAAGCCCTCGGCCATCCACTGGCTCACCTTGACCTTGTTGTCCTGGACGTCGAGATGCTCCACCGCGTCCAGGAAGCCGCGGACCAGGGCTTCGACGATCTGCGGGTTCTCCTTGGCGAAGTCGGCCCGGGCGAACCACACGTCGGCGATGAGGTGGTTGGCCTCGGCGGTGGAGACCAAGAGCTTGTTGCCCTTGATCTTCGCCAGGTTGTAGATGTCCGGCGCCCAGCTGACGGCGGCGGCGATGTCCTTCTGGGCGGCGAAGGCGGCGGCGGCCTCGAAGGCGCTGGCGGTGTACTTGAAATTCACCTCCGCCGGCTGCACTCCTCCGTTGATGAGCGCGTTGAGCACGAAGTACTGGCTGGGCGAGTTGCCGGCGAGCACCACCGTCTTCCCTCGCAGCTGCGCGACGTTGGTCACGCTCTCACGGGCCACGATCCCGTCGCCGCCGTTCGACCAGTCGATCTGCTGGTAGACGCGCGGCATCGTGCGCGAGTCCTTCTTCAGCTCGTCCAGGAACAGGGGCAGCATGTCCACCGTGGCCCAGCCGATGTGCACGTCGCCCGAGGCGTAGGCGTTGCGCATCGCGACCGGGTCGTCCATGAGCACGAGGTCGAGCTTGAACTTCTTCCCGTCTGGGGTGGTCCACACCTTCTTCGCCTTGAAGCCTTCGTTGGCGAAGACGACGGGCGCCCAGCCGGCCCACACGTTGAGGGCCATCTTCACGGTGTCGTTCTGCATCTTCTTGTAGCCGGCCACGCCCTGCACCGCGGGGAGCTTGGACTCGGAGACGAAGGAGTACTCCTTGACCGTGGTCGGCGCGTTCGAGTCGGCCGCTTCCACGCTGGCCTTGACAGGCTCGCCGGGCTTCGCCTGATCGCCCGGGTTCAGCGGGTTCTTCAACTTGTGGAGATCGTCGGCGGTGAGCACCGGCGTCTTGGTCTCGTCCTTGCCCTCGGGGGCGAGGATGCCCGCGCGGTACAGCGCGAATCCTACGAGCCCTCCGATTACGAGGATGAGCGCTACCCAGAACGGAGCCTTCGGCTTCATACCCGGAGTCATTTCGGCCATGGTCGGTCCCTCTTTTGGAAAGGGCGGGATAATAGTGGACGCCACGGCAAAGGACAAAGCGAACGACGCTTGGGGACGCCAAGGGTGAGTTCGAGCGGATGGCGGTTTGCGAGGCGAGGAAGCGGCCACTGGAAAGCGGTTCTCTCGCGGCCAGACCTCAACTCCGGGCGCGGCCTCGAGGCGGCTGCCACGGGGCTCATAGGGTGAACAGAACTTCTCTGATCGAGTCATCGCGCAACGGCAAAGGCTCGTGGCCTCGTTCACAATGGATTTCGGCCCCTTGGCCACTTGGTGGCGAGCGGAGTCGGCTCCCTCTCCCTTTGGGAGAGGGAGGCGTGCGGGGCAGGGGTCTCGAAACGGGCTAGGTCGATAGTAAAGCGGTTGTACTATCGACCTGAGATCGCGTTGGGCGACCCGGCCAGGAGCGCCTCAGGCCCTCCCAGTGAGAGCCAGCTGTCGCGCCGAGGTCCGACTTCGGCTGGCCGGCTCGCTTCACCATGCCCGTTCCTGGGCGTTTGGCGAGGTCGTCGCTTCGGCGAGGAGGGTGGATAGTAAAGCCTTTTTACCGTGGCTTTGTTCCAGGAGTCCGGCCACGTCGGCCTTCAGTGCTCTCTGAGAGAGGGGCTGGTGAGGGACATTCGTGTTGTGGCTCTCATCCTGATCATTCCGAGGGACCTCTCGTTTGCGCCCGAGCAGAAGCGATGAGTCCCCGTGGGGGATTTGGAGAGGTGGGCGAGGTGCACCTCAGGGGGGAGCCCGCGAAGGCGGGTCTTTGTTTGTGTAGCCGCCGCCTTTCAGCCCTTTCAGCCGGCGGATTCTCGTGAACGTCGAGCGCGGTGAGTGGAGAACCGAGAAGTCACGACACAGGCCGTCTTGCGTCCCCCTATTCGAAGGCAAAGCCGAAGAACGCCAGTGGCTTGAGGCCTGCGTCGAAGCGCCCCGTCGCCTGCACGAAGAGCGACAGGGGCAGGTTTCCCAGGGTGGTGCGCAGGTAGAGCGCTCCGCCGGCGGATCGCCGCTGGAGGATCCCTGGCCAGATCCACGCCCACTCGCCGAAGGCCTCGATCTCGATCTGCCGGATGAAGAATGCGGGGAGCACGTACACGAGGGACGCCCAGCCGTGGTCGATGATGAAGGGGTAGCTGTAGCTGGCCGATGCGACCGTCACCGCGGCGCCCTCTGTAGTCAGGTCAGGGTAGCCACGCAGCGGCTCGCCGAAGGCCAGTGAGCGCGAACCCAGAAGCTGTCGATCCATGGGAATCGCCCGCTGGAGCTCTCGCGCGAGGTCAGGTCCGCCTTGCGAGGGCCGACGGGAGCCCATGGTCAGCGCCTGCAGCACCATCCCGCTATAGAGGCCGCCGATCTCCAGCAGCGAGTGGGGCTCGGCGGCGAGCAGAGCCCGCCCTCTGGCACCCAAGCTGAAGCTGTGCCGGCGCGAGACGGGCAAGGGGAGCCAGACCTTGACCGCACCGCTCACGTCGCCCAGGTCGAAGTCGCTCGCTGCGAGCTCGGGGTAGTAGCTGCCCGCGCCCGAGAAGGCCAACCCGCGCCGGACGCCGCCATAGGGCGTGAGCTCCCCCGCGCCATAGGCGAATTGCAGCCCGGGGCCCACGAAGCGGTAGCGACCGACGACCTGGTCGGTCCCGTCGCGGTCGGTGGCCACGTCATGGTGGTCGATACCAAGGATGCTCAGGCGCACCGGCGTCGTCCAGAAGGTCCGCGAGAGGCCCAGCTCGGAATAGCGATCGTAGGCCGGCCCGAGGTTCACCAGCCCGCCCGAGAGGTCGATGTACCAGGGCGCGAGCTGGTAGTTGCCATAGCCCGCCGAGGCGCTGGGAAGGCTGTTGAGGGTGTCGTAGGCGACGTTGAGGGCCCAGCTGTGGAACCCTAGTCGATCGCTGCCCTGCAGCCCGAGCGCGACCACCAATCGCCATGGCTCGCTCGGCTCCGCTGAGCTCGGCGGGAGCACGAGCAGATAGGGCACCCGCAGGCTTGGAACGAACAGATGGTCGACGGGCGAGTACTCCTCATCCTCCTGGATCATCAGCGGAGGGGTGGGCTCGACATTCATCGGCAGCGCGCCGGGCCGCGAGGGCTGCAGCGCGGGTGCGTGGAAGGCATTGGCCAGCAAGCCCGGCCCCAGGTCCTCGGGTGGCAGTGGCGGGCTCGATACCAGTGGCGGGGACGCGGGCACCAGGGTGAGCGGCGCGACGTCGAGCGAGAAGCCCCAGCCCTCGCGATTGAGGAAGGCCACCTCGAGCTGCCCCAGCGGCGCGGGGTCGGAGGCGCCGAAGGGCGCGTCGGTGGTGGTCCACAGCGAGCGGGTGGTGAGATCCATCACGTGCGCCTGGGCCCGGCCATCGGCCTCGCGCACGAAGAGCAGGCGGCCCGCATCGAGCCATCGAGGCAAGGTGTTGTATCGGCCATCGAAGGTGAGCTGCACCAGCGCTCCGTCGGCCTCGCGCACGAAGAGGTCGAGGCCGGTGTCGCCACGCTGGGCGAAGGCGACGCGCTGGCCGTCGGGGGAGCAAGCGGGGGCGGTGATGCTCGTCCCCGGTGGCAGGCGGGAGAGGCGCTCTCGCTTGCCGTCGCTCAGGTCCTCCCGCGTGAGGCTCGCCGTGTCGCCGTCGAGCTCCACGAACACGTAGCCTTTGCCATCGGCCGTGACGCAGCCGCCGAAGCCCGGCAGATCGTCCCAGCTCTGCTCCAGGTCGGCGGTGCGCGCGTCGACCTGCCCGAGCCGGGAGCTGAAGATGGTGTCCGACTCGAGGTCCGCCGTGACCAGGTAGAGACACCGGCCGTCTCTGGAGAATCTCATCCCGCTGACGGCCTTGGGGCTGGCGACGATCCATGACCGGA
>JACRCT010000437.1 GCA_016218885.1 Deltaproteobacteria bacterium
CCAGCACGTCCTCGCGGGCGCGCCCGGAGTTGACCTGGTTGACGACCTCGCTCTCGGCGAACACCGGGCATGGGCTCGACACGCGGCAGGGGTCCTTCGCCGCCGAGGCGACAGCGTCGATCTGGTCCAGCTCGACGTGCAGCGCCGCGGCCATGGTCTCCACGAAGCGGCCGGCGCCCGCGGTGCAGCGCTCGTTCTCCCACGACCTCGTCGCGGCGCTGCCCTGGACGACCTCGAAGACGCGCGTGCGCAGCGCCCCACAGTCGGCCAGGAGCACCTCGTCTCCCCACCTCGCAGCGGCGCGCGCCAGGGCCGAGGCGGTCCGCAGCGGCCGGGGCGACGCCAGACGCGAGAGCGGGCCGACCAGCCGCTCGAGCGCGCCACCCCAAAGCGCCGCTCCCGACTTCGCCTCGCCGGCGTCCCTGTCGCCCAGCATCCAGACCCGGGTCGGCTCGAGCAGCCCTGGGCGGAGCGCGGCCGCGGCCGCGCGCACGAGCGCCCCCAGGTCCACCGCATCTTGCGAGCGCGCCACCAGCATCACCGTGCGCCCGCCGCCGTGGAGGCGGGCGCAGGCGGCGGCGACCTTCGTGTACCGGGAGCCGGCATCGCAGACGACGTCGATCACGCTGCCGAGCTCCTGTAGGCCGCCCCGGAGGCCTGCCCCGCCCGGTCGGCGAAGTGCGCCGCGCCCAGCGCTCCGATGAGCTGTGGGTCGAACCTCAGCGGGCAGAGCTCTTGCCTGAGCTGCCGCGCCAGCGCCGCCGCCACGCCCGGGTTCTTGGCCACTCCTCCGGTCAGGCACACCCGCGCCTTCACCGGCACCTTCGAGGCCAGCGCCAGCACGCGCTCCACCACCGCCTCGACGATGGCCCTGGCGATGGCCGCCCGATCGACGCCGTCGCGGCGCGCCTGCAGCACGTCGCTCTCCATGAAGAGGCTGCAGCGGCTGGAGATCCCTCGGCCCGGCCTGCCTTTCAGAGCCAGCGGCCCCAGCTGCTCCACCTCGACGCCCAGCGCCCAGCCCAGCACCTCCAGCGCGCGGCCGGTGCCCGCCGCGCACTTGTCGTTCATGGCGAACTCCTGCACCAGGCCCGCCTCGTCCACCGCGACCAGCTTGCTGTCCTGGCCGCCGATGTCGACGACGGTGCGCACCGCCGGCTCGACGACGGAGGCGCCCAGGCCGTGGCAGGAGATCTCCGACTTCTCGATCGCCTCGAACGGGGCCTGGAACCTCCCGTAGCCGGTCAGGCAGATGGCCTGCACCTCTTCGCGGGTGAGCCGGTCGCGGCCGCACAGCGCCTCGGCCACCGACTCGATCGACTCCTTGGCCGAGGGCTTCGCCCGGCACAGGAAGCTCGCGGCGACCTGGCCGTCCGCGAGCAGGATGCCCTTGGCCGTCAGCGAGCCGACGTCGATGCCCATGGACCAGCGCTTGCCCATCGTCACGGCCTCGAAAGGCGCCGCGGCGGCGGCCCATCGCTCGCGGCGGGAGGAGGCGGCGCGCCCGCGCGATTGCGGATCTGCTCGGCGAAAGCCTCCAGGCGGGTGCGCAGCTGCCCCTCGCCCGAGCCCCCCAGCTCGCCCTCGACCTCCAGCACCGGCACGCCGAGCTCCTTGAGCCGCCGGCGCAGCACGAAGGCCTCGGCAGCCCAGATGGCGCAGAAGCTGAGCCGGTCGAGCACCACGCCGTCGCAGCCCCACTCGCGCACGCCGTCGCCGATGAAGCGCGCCCGCCGGCCGAGCTCGTCGGAGGCATGCGGGCAGCTCAGCCGGCGCAGGCCGCGCTCGGCCAGCGCGAGGAGCGGCGCGGGCGCCTCGGCGACGCGGCCGTGGAAGAAGCCCGAGCCGGTGCACATCAGGTCCTGGACCACCCGGCCGCCGTGGCGCTCCAGCACCTCCATGCGGGCCGGCTCCTCGAAGTGCCCGGAGGCCAGGAGCAGCCGCAGCTCGCCGGGGGGCGGCGCGCGCCGGGCACCGGGCAGCTCGCGCAGGAGCTCCTCGAGCAGGAGGAGGCCCTCCTCCACCTTCACCGTGGCCAGCACCAGGTCGAGCGAGAGGACGTCGACGCCGGTGAGCGGGCACTCGGGGTGCGCCCGCTCGCGGTAGACCGCCTCGAGCAGCTCGCGCTGCCGGTTGTACAGCTTGATGGAGTCCCACAGCTTCGCGTCGGTGACCTCCACGCCCCAGGCCTTCCGCAGGGCGCCGGCGAGCCGGTCCAGCTCGCGCTCGAAGGTGACGACCGCGGACTGGGTCGAGTCCGAGGAGACGACCACCAGGTGGCGCAGCGCGGGCTGGGCGTCAGCGTGGCGCCAGGCGTCGTACATGCGTCGCGAGTGGTCGCAGCCGGTGGCGAAGAGCACCGCGTCGAAGCCGGCGAGCTCCTCGCGCAGCGCCATGTCGAAGACCCGGCGCACCAGGCTGCAGTGGGTGGGCGCGAAGTAGGTCGCGCCGCGGTCGGTCGAGCCGTGCCCCGTCGAACGCAGGCGGATGGGCTGGCCGCCGGCGGCGCGGACGACCTCGGGCGGGACCAGCCCGCACAGGACGGCCACCGGGCGCCCGCCGGCGGCCTTGCAGGCGCGGGCCTCCTCGGCGACGGGCAGGAGGGCGCGGGCGCGGATCTGCTCGAGCACCTTCATCGCGGCAACCCCTCGGCGGCGAGGAACGCGCGGATCTTCTCGCGCAGCGCCTTCTCGCCCACCAGCCGGCGGTCGACGATGTCGGCGTCGAGGAAGAGCGCCGGGACCTTCGCCTGCCGGCACAGGTCCTCGATCTCGTGGCGCAGGGCCATGTTGTGCTTGCAGCCGACGTTGGCGTGGAAGATGACGCAGTCGGCGTCGTACTCGGTGAGGACCGTGGACAGCTCGTCGAGCGTGTACTCCATGGCGCCGTGGGCCTGGCGCACCATGCTCATGTGGAGCCGGTCGAGGACGAGCCCTTCAATCATCCGCTCGCGGCTGGAGGTGTCGATCTCCGGGTGGCGGAAGCTGCCGATGTAGTCGGAGACGATGGCTGCGCCGTACTCGCGCCGCAGCCAGCCGGCGAAGTCGGTCCAGGCGATGGCCTGGTCGCCCAGCACCACCCGAAGCCTCTCGCGCGGCGCGCCCCGCTTGCGGGCCTTCGCCACGATCTCCTCGGCGGCCTTCTCCAGCAGCTCGGCGCCCTCGGCCATCTCCGGGACCCAGCCGGAGGCGGCCACCATGCGCCAGAAGACGGCCAGCGGGTTGACGAGCCCCGGGCACGGCGCGCTGCGGTGGAGCTCGGTGACGTGGTTGAGCGCGCGGTTGATGCGGTTGACGACGTCCACGTGCCTGCGCAGCCGCTCCCAGTCCATGGGCCGCTTCAGGTTCGCCTCGAGGAACGCGATGAGCTCCCAGGCCGACCTCGCCCAGACGGCCACCGTCTCGGGGCTCTTGTCGTAGGCGCCGCCGACCGAGAAGTGCTCGCAGTCGGCCAGGTCGCGCAGGATGGTGTTGGCCGAGTGGTTGCCGTCGCAGGGGTGGTTGTTGGTGATGACCAGCGTCGGCTTGGGCACCTCGCCGGCGAAGTACGCGCCGAGCATGCAGCGGTTGATGGAGCAGATCTCGCTGGGCACGCCGTGGCGGTCGGCGACCTCGCACATCCGGGTGCTGCCGTCGGGCGCGCTGGCGTTGGCCACCGAGTAGAAGTTCTCGGGGCAGTAGACGACGACGCCGAAGCTGGCCACGAGCGCGGCCGGCACCGGCCAGGTGACCCAGACGATGGGCTCGCCGTGGGCGTGGGCCTGCAGCGCGCCCTCGTGCATCCTCCGGGTCGCGCCGGTGACCTTGGCCATCGCCGGGATGGCCTCGAACGGCAGCACCGCCGCGCCGATCTTGAGCAGCGTGGCGCGCATCCCCCGGGCGAAGCCGGGCTCGTGGTCCACGGTGATGCCGCCCAGGAAGCGGCGCAGCACCAGGTCCGCGGCGCGCGGGTGCGCCAGCAGCTTCTCCATGGCCGCGGCGCTCTTGGCGGCGTGCGCGATCATCGGGAGAGGCTTGGCGCCATCCATGGCATCCTCCACTCCGAACCGCGGCCCGGTCGGGGCCGACCGTTGGCTCTCGGACGGACTCTAGCAGCGTTTGACGCGGCCGGTCATGGAAAACCTCAGCGAAATTGAATGGTTCGGCGCTGCCGGGCCCACGGGTCCGCCCCGCATCCGAGGTCCGGGACCGCCCGGACTAGCTGTGAAGACCGTGAGCGCATCATGCCGAGCCTGCTACCATTCGTCCGCTCAGGGTGGGTTGGAAGGAATGGCATGCGCAAGGCGACACGGTGGTCTCTTCTCGCTCCCACTGCCATTGTCGTCCTGGGCCTTGCGGCGTGCAGCCCCGAGCCGCAGGACGTCGCGCCGGACGCCGGGCCTGTCTTCGTGGACGCAGGAGAGGTCGCCGCTTGGGACGCCTCCCTGGCTGGCAGGGACGCCCATGAGCCAAGCCTCGACGTCGGTGCCTCAGGCGCCGATGCCTCGATTCCCGCAGACGGCTCCCTCGAGGCAAGCGACGCGGCGGTCGAGGGCGTGGACGGGTCCCTCGAGAGCGCGGACGCGACGGCGGCTCCCCAACCCGACGCTGCGGCGCCCACTCCTGAAGACGCATCCGCTCCCTTGGGTCCCGATGCCGGCGCCGAGGGCGATGCAGGTCCTCTGCCGTACGCGAACCTGGACGGGCTGGGCGAGGCCGCGCTCTGGACCGCCCTCTACGACCTGGTGAAGGGCCACGCCGCCCTCGACTACGACGACGGCTCCAAGGTGGCGATGTGCGGTGCCCAGGGCTTCGACCTGGTCAACGGCAAGGTGGAGTGCATCTACTCCGGCCAGCAGTTCGACCCCGAGCAGATCGACGTCGAGGGCGGCTTCAACATGGAGCACTCGTGGCCCAAGAGCGACGGGGCGGGCTCGATGCCTGCCGAGAGCGACATGCACCACCTCTTCCCCTCGGAGCGAGGCATCAACAACGCCCGCTCCAGCTATCCCTTCGGAGACACCTCGTGCACCACCAGCTGCAACGCCAGCGCCGGCGGCTCGAAGCTGGGCCCCATCGTGGGAGGGACCATGCTGGTCTTCCAGGTGCGGCCGGAGCGGCAGGGAGACATCGCCCGCGCCCACTTCTACTTTGCGCTCCGCTACCAGATGCACATCCCCTCCAGCGAGGAGGCGCCGCTGCGCCGCTGGAACCTCGCCGATCCCCCCGATGATCGGGAGCGTGCGCGCAACCTCGCCATCGAGGGCTACCAGGGCAAGCGCAACCCCTTCGTCGAGCGCCCCGACTTCGTGGACCGCATCAGCGACTTCTGATGCCGCGCCCCTGGATCGGACGTGGTCGGCGGCCCTGCCAGCGCCTCGCGAGCCGGGCGTGGTTCTGTTGCCCGCCCTGCGCCGTCCAACCCGGCCGAACCGGAACCATCGAGGGTGCAGGCGGAGGCCGCAGGCTCCAGAGCTCAGGCGCCAGGAGAAGCGGCTTCAGGCTCCAGGTCCGCCAAGGTCCAAGGCTTTGCCTGACCCGACGAAGGGACTATCGCCCGGGCACTTCGCGTCCGGGCCGCGGCGCGTATTGGTCGATGATCCTCTCGAGGGCCGCGCGACAGACCGAGCAGAAGGGCACGTCATCGCGCGTGAACATGACGCAGTCGAGCTGCGGCCGGTAGAAGCCCTTGGACTCGTAGTTGGCCCCCTCGAAGGCGCCGACCTTGCCGTAGTGCGCCTCCGCGGTGAGGTGCTTCGTGGCGCCGGCCTTCTCCTCGAGGAACAGGGCGTCCATCTCGGCCTCGGGGCGGCGCTCGGCGCGGATCTGCTTGCGCCGCTTCTGGATCTCGTTCTGCCGGGCCTCCCACGCCGCCTTGTCCCAGGGGGTGGGGACGCTCACCCCCGGCGAGAGCGAGGCCTTCCACTTGAGGGAGCGCGCATCGGTGGCGGCGGTGACGTTCGGCTCCCAGGGCTCGAGCCGCGCGGAGGGGCTCTGGTAGGGAGAGTCGGTCGTGAAGTACTCGTCCCCGAGGCCGGCGAAGAGGTGGCCGAACTCGTGGACGAAGAGGTAGGGGTTCCACCGGTTGTCGGCGGCCACGGTGGCGAAGAGGTTGTAGATGCCTCCGCCGCCGTAGGTCTCGCTGTTCACCAGGATCTCGAGGAAGTCGTAGGGCGCGAAGGAGGCGGCGTCGCGCAGGCTCTTGTTGTCATAGGTGAAGATGAAGCGCTCCGCGCCCAAGGCGTCGTAGGTGGCCCCAAGGGGTGAGCGGCGATGGATGCCGGTGGAGGGCCGGGAGATCCCCGACTCGCTCGCGGCAGGGCACAGGCCCCAGACGTTGAAGTCGCTGCGCCGCTCCTTGAAGGGCGAGTAGGAGAAGAGGACCTCCACCAGCCGGCGAGCGTCCTTCTCGAACTTCGGGCGCTCCGCGGCTGTGTAGCCGTCGCCCAGGATGAGCAGGTCGACCTTGTCCGCCGGGTCGCCCTTGCGCTGCAGCTCGATGCGCGCTCCCGGGGAGGGGGGCAGCGAGGGATCGACGAGCATGTCCTGGGGATCGACCAGCACCGACCAGACCTCGCGGAAGCTCAGATCGCGCGCGTCACGCTTCTTGACCAGCACCTGCACCGGCCCGCCGGGCGCGGGGAAGCGCAGCGACTCGTGATAGGTGCGGTGGACCTGCTTGGCCTCGGGCGTGGTCTCCCATTCGCCGAAGATGGAGCTGAACCCTCGCGAGTAGAGCAGGCGGTTGGTCGCCTGGTCGCGCACCTCGAAGAGGTACTTGCCGAAGTTCGTGTCGTCGATGGCGCGAGCGGGGCTCCCGGGCCACGGCAACGGCTCCAGCGCGAGCCTGTCGAGGCTGAAGAGCTCCTCGGTCGCGCTGCCCGTGTGGAAATAGTCCACGCGGAAGGTCCGCGGGGGAGTGCCCGGCCCGGTGGCGAGGACCAGCCCCAGAATCGGGTACCAGCAAGACAGCGTCATGGATGCTCCTTGATTCCCCTGAAGCCCGCTCACTTCAGCCGGAAGATGTCCCTGAGCCTTCCGAAGATCCGATTGGACTCGAGCGTGATCGTCGAGGCTGGTGCTCCGGCGACCCTGGCCTTGAGGCTCGCGCTGCGCTCTGCGAGCGCCTGGGAGAGAGCACGGGCCAGCTCCTCCTGGGTGCGCAGGATGTCCCCGAAAGCCTTGCGGTCCACGCACAGCAGGGTCGAGTCCTGGCAGGCCACGACGGTGGCGGTGCGCGGCTCTCCGGTCAGCAGGGACATCTCGCCGAAGAAGTCCCCGCGGCCCAGGCGCGCGAGCTCCTCTCTGCTCTCCGAGGTGCGCACCGCCACCTCCCCGGAGACGATGAGATAGAAGGTCTCGCCGGTCTCACCCTGGCGGATGATCGCCTCCTCGCGCCCGAACAGCTGCAGGCGCGCCAGCGCGACCAGCTTCGCCAAGCTCTCCTCTCCCAGGGGCTGGAGGAACCCCACCGAGCCCAGCAGCAAGACCAGATCGCGCTGGCCTGCCTCGCGCTCCGCGGCGCCCTTGGGCTGCTGCAGGTACACGGTCCGGGTGGGGAAGGGGATGGTGAAGCCCTCGCGCCGCACGCGGTACCACAGCTGCGAGAGCAGCTCGTCGGCAAGCGTCTCGTACTCGCTGAAGTGGTCGGTGAAGTAGCGCACCTGGTACTGCACGCCCGAGGCCTCCCACTTCGTCGTCCGGAAGAGCGGCGCAGGCGTCTTGCGAACCTTGGGATGTGCGGCGAGCACCTCGAGGCAGGCCTGCTTCACGGCGTTGGGAGGCGAGTCGTAATCGAGCTCGAGATACAGGTCGCGCGCCACACCCTCGCCCGAGCGGCTGTAGTTGGTGACGCACTCCTTGGCGATCGCCGAGTTGGGGATGGTGATCTGCTCGTTGCGCGAGGTGGCGATCCGCGTATGACGCCAGGCGACCTGCAGCACCCGGCCGGTGTGTGCGCCCACGGTGATCCAGTCGCCTACCGAGAAGGGCGGCTCGAGCTGCAGCGCCAGGCCGGCAAAGAGGTTGCCCAGGGTCTCCTGCAGCGCCAGACCGATGACCACCGAGAGGACCGCCGAGGTCGCGAGCAGGCCGCCGAGGTCCACCTTCAGCGTGGCGCGCAGCACCACCGCCAGGGCAGTGAGGTAGAGCATCGCGTCGAGCACGTCGCGGAGGATCTTGGGGGTCACGCGTCCGCGCCGGGTCCGCACCGCCCAGACCACCAAGGAGGTGGCGACGCGCACCGACCCGAAAGCGAAGAGCACGTAGCTCGCGACATGGCCATAGCGGGAGGCTTCGGCGAAGTCGAGCCACGCCAGGATCTGGGCGGTGGCGTAGGCGAGGAGGTAGCCGGCGAAGAGGGCCACGGCGCTGCCGAGCTCACGCTTGTGGGTCGGGTCCGGGGCAAGCCTGCGCAGCGCGGCGATCGCCGCGACCAGCGCGATGGCCAGCAGTCCGCCGGCCTGGTTCGTCAGGAAGCTGAGCACGCGGGGATGCTGCCTAGCACGAGCGGGTGAGTCAAACTCTCGAGCAGCCCACGCTCGGCTCGCCGAGACCCGCTCGCCCGCTCCACGGCCGGTGGTGCAGGGGGCAGGGAGGGGGCCATGCCCACGGCGCTGCCCAGCCGGAGTACACTCGCCTGCGGGAAATCAAGCTCGACCTGACCCGCTCCCCCCTTGCGGCGCGGTCATGAGCGCGCTCGAGGACTCTTCGACCGATGAGGAATGCTTTCCCCATTCCTGGACCAGCCTTGGCGCTCCTCGCCTTGGTTGCCCTATCGCTTCCTGCCTGTTCGACGCTGCACTTCGAAATCGAGTCCGCCTCCCTCGCTGATGGGGGTGCAAATGCCGACTCGGATGCTTCGGACGGAGCATCCTCCGATGCCGTCGACGCGAGCACGGCAGCGGGTGAGGACGCGAGCACGGCAGCGGGTGAGGACGCGAGCACGGCAGCGGGTGAGGACGCGAGCACGGCAGCAGGTGAGGACGCGAGCGCGGCAGCGGGTGAGGACGCGAGCGCGGCAGCGGGTGAGGACGCGAGCACGGCAGCGGGTGAGGACGCGAGCACGGCAGCGGGTGAGGACGCGAGCACGGCAGCGGGTGAGGACGCGTCTTCCTGCGGTGCGCCGGCGACCGGCGTGGTGCTCCCTCTCTATCCCGCCAACGGTGCATCCTGGAATGACTACGTCTCCCATTCTGCGCCGGCTGCCGATGCATTCCACCAGCCGGATCTGCCTTGCCTGGGGACCGAGGCGAACTACTACGCATGCATTCACGGAGCGGAGTTTCGGCGAGTGGTGGTGCCCCTCCTGGGCCGCTGCACGAGCCTGTCTGCCCGTGACGCGCTCGGCGCCTTCGATTGGGTCTGCAATGAGTTCGAGAGCGGCTTGGTCTTCGTTTCGACGGGTTTCGCTCGCGGAATGGGCCTGAGCGATCTCCTCGAGGCCGACTCCTTCAAAACGAACTCGTTCACGGTGATGCTGCAGGGATGCCCCGTGTTCCAGACCCCACCTGCGATCTGGTGGTCGAACCCGGTGCGCCCCCTCCCGCTCAACTCCTCTTCGAGCGATCCTCCGCTGGTCCTGGCGGAGGAGGGCACCGTCTACACCGCGCCGGAGACCGGCCAAGTCACCAGCGGGTACAACCTCGCCGGCGATCGGATTGCCGTGGTCACCCTGGGGCAGGGGGTGTTGGCCTACAGCGGCAGGTCTCTGGCGAACTGCGTGGACCCGTCCGGGACCATCCCTGTCATCCCAGGCCCCTACACCTACAAGACGCTGGTCTGCACGGGGGGGCACAAGCACCTGTGGATCGAGGGACGCATGGCAGGGACGGGCGGAGCGGAGACCCTCGTCTTCCTCGCCCGCACCTCGCTCTCCCGCGTGCATCGCTCCGAGCTCTGGGGCGGTGGGGGCGAGGGTCTCAGCGCCGGGCTCAGCGTGGACGACGGGTCCCGCGCCAACCTCGTCACCGAGGTCCGCGCGCACGACAACGAGGACTATGGCATCTCGCTCTTCCGCGCCGACGCGAACATCCTCATGGACTGCGTCATGGCCCACAACGGAACCGGAGTGCGCGTCGAGGACGGGTGCCAGGGCAACTGCTTCCTGCGGCTGACCAGCATCGACAACATGGCGTTCGGCTTCCTGCTCACCAACCGCAACGGCGGAGATCCCCTCGACGGCAACGTCCTGGCGATGAACGCCGCGCTCTTCAATGGAGAGGAGGGATTCAGCCTGCAGGGGGTGCGCTTCAGCAGCCTCCAGGCGAGCCTGAGCGCCCACAACGACGGCGACGGCATCGGCGACACGACCGGGCTGACTCCGTCCTTCAATGCCCTCACCAACTGCGTGCTCGTCAACGACGTGAACGGCTTGATTCTCACCAGCTCGCAAAACGAGCTCAAGGATGTCGTCCTGGCCCACCACCAAGGCGTGGGGGTGGTGATCACCGGAGACGCCAACCAGGTGCGGGGCCTGCTCGGCGTCGGCAACAACTCCTCAGGCGATTGCTCGGTGGCCGTGACGAGCACCGGCAATCTGCTCGACGGCAGCTGCGATCACGGCGAGGGGCTCGCCACGCCGCCCCTCCTCGACCTGTCCCTGCCGGCCTCGTTCCTCGGGCCGCTGGATGGCAACGACGCGCTCAATGCGACCGCACAATCCCAGGGCTCGGCGCCGGCCACGGCGGTCACCGACTGGGTGGCCTTCGAGAACCCGTTGCGGGCATGGGGTCCGGAAGGGCCCTTTCTGAGCATGACGGCGCGCGGCCCCTGCACGAGCGGCAACTGCCACGTCTACGACCAACGCCTGCTCGAATCCGACACCGTGCTGCGCAGCGCCTACGGGGTGTTCGTGCCCGGGGCCCCGTGCCCGAGCGCTGCGGACGCATCCAACCCCGAGAACATCCTCCAGAGCGCGAGCCTGGCTACCGGCATCGAGCTGGTGGGAGATCGGTTGCGCAACCCCCAGGGGAACAACAATGGGCTCTGCGAGAGCAACGAAGGGTGCCTCTTCACCCCCAATCTCGGGGCCTACCAAGGTGAGGGCGACCTGAGCGAGGTGACCTGCCACTTCACGGGTGGGGGCGGCCTCGCGGGGGTCCGCCTCTACGGATTCACCAGCAACGGTAGCGCCGGGCCGTGATGCAGGTGCTGCCCCGGGCAGTGCCATGCGCAGGCGAAGAAGCCATCGGTCCCGTGCACGTGAGGGAGCAGGCGAAGCGGGCCATCCTTCGAGAGCGGCGCGGGCGGCCAATCCGGGTGGGCGTGTGAGAAGGCCTCGGCGACGCCTTGGTTCTCCTCCAGCGTCAAGGTGCAGGTGGCGTAGACGAGCAGCCCCGCGGGCCGCACCAGGGATGCCGCGCGCTCCAGGATCTGGCGCTGGGTCTTGGCAAAGTCGGCGATCTCCTCGGCGCGCAACCTCCAGCGCAGGTCGGGGCTGCGCCTCAGCGTACCGAGCGAGGAGCAAGGGGCATCCACCAGGACGCGATCAGCGAGGGCCAGGTCCGCCGGGGGATGGGGAAGCGCGGCGTCGAGCCGTCGGACGCGGGCGATGGTCACCCCCGCGCGCCGGCAACGAGCGGTCAGATTGACCAGCCGCTGGGCGTCCACGTCCAAGGCCAGCAGCTCGCCGCGGTTCTCCATCGCGGCCGCCAGGGCCAGCGTCTTGCCTCCGGCTCCCGCGCAGAAGTCGACGATCCGCTCGCCCGGGCGAGCGCCGACCGCGAGCGCCACGAGCTGGCTTCCGTCGTCCTGCACCTCGAAGAGCCCTTCGCGCCAGGCGTGGGAGCCCAGGAGGTTGGCCCGGCCGGTCAGCTCCAGCCCCCAGGGGGACCAGCGCGCTGGCCGGGAGCCGATCCCCTCTGAGGCGAGGGCGGCCTGCAGCCGGCCCGGGTCGGTCTTGAGCAGGTTGGCGCGCAGGACGACCGGCCCTGGGCGATTGGACACCTCGCCCAGCTTGCGCGCCTCGTCCCGGAACTCGCGGTGCCAGCGCTCGGCGAGCCAGCGGGGCAGGGACTGCTCGGCTTCAAGGCGGGTGATCGGCTCGTCGGGCCAGCGGATGGGCGCGTCGAGCCCGCCCAGGGCGCTGGAGGCCAGCCCCGACGCCTCGGCTGCGGCCTCCAGGCTGCCCAGCTCCTCGAGGCGAACGTACGCGGCGAGGCGGTACGAAATCGGCTCTGATCGCCAGAGGGTGCCTGTCGCCTGGTCGAGCCGGAAGTCGAGCCTGCCCCGCAGACAGGCGATGCCGAGCACCCGGCGCGCGAGGGCGGCGCGCTCGGCCGGGGTCAGCTCCCGGTGGCGACGCATCGCGCGCTCGAGGACGCGATCGGCCTCCTGGCCCCGCTCCAAGATGCAGAGCAGCGCCTCGGCCGCCAGACCACGCAAGAGCGAGGCGCGCATCTGAACGCCTATCCCCGAGCCCCGGCAAGGAAGACCCGCGCCGCCGCGGCGCGCAGCCTCGTGCCGAGCGCCTGTGCGAAGCTCGAGAGCGCGATCATCGCGATCGCACAACCCACGAACAGAAGGGGACCGGTCAGGTAGGTCTGGGCCAGGTCGAGGGTCGCGCCGTAGCGCTGCACCAGGCCGGGGTGGTCGGGGATGCCGTAGAGGACGACCAGGTGGGCGACGTAGATGGACAGGGCATGCGAGGCTACCGCCTTCAGCCACGGGCGCGACGCCAGCCTTCCCAGGGCCAGGGCGAAGAGCGCGAACACGCACCAGGCGAGCCCGGCGCGGGAGAGGAAGACGGCCGGATCGGAGACCCAGACGGCGAGCAGCCGGGTATCGACCGGCTGCAGCGCCTGCCACAGGCTTCCCCCCAAGAGCAGGGTCGCGCCGGCGCTGCCCGTGAAGAGCGCGAGGCGGCGAGGGGAGGTCCCGAGGTGCCGCACGTCGAGGTAGAGCCGCGCCGCGACTGCCCCGAGGAGGAAGTGGGCGATCCAGGGGACGACGGGGAACAGCGAGCCCTCCTGCGTGCGGATGAGCAGCCCCAGGGCGACGGGCATGGTCCCGCTCGCCGAGGCCAGAGGCGCGGCGGCGATGGCCAAGGCCGCCAGGCCCAGAGCGGCCAGGGTGAAGGCCCGCCTGCTGCGCGTGAGGGCGATGAGGCCCAACGCCGTCAACAGCGACCAGGCGATGGTGTGCAGCACCCCGCAGCGCAGGACGTAGACCCAGTCGTCGCGGGTGAAGGCAGGTCCGCTCCAACGGGGTATCTGCAGGAGGGTGCCCACGCCCAGCAGCAGGGCGACGCGTCGCAGCCGTCCCCACAGCCTGTCTCCTGGGCGCCCGTACTCGTGCCACGCGGAGTCGCTGGCCACCACGAAGGCGAAGCCAGAGACCAGGAAGAAGAGGGGGCCGGTCAGCCCGCGGACGAGCAGGTGTCGCTGGTAGAGCTCCGAGGCCTTGCCCGAGGCAGACAGGAGGTTGTCGCAGACATGCCCTTGCACCATCAGCGCCATCGCGAGGGTGCGGGCGGAGTCGATGAATCCCAGGCGGCGCGTGCGATCGTCGGGCATGAAGGCGCGCAGTCTAGCCCACGCCTGCAACGACTGCCCACGACTGGCCACCTCCCGACTGGGAGGGAGTGGCCCGGAGAGGGCTTACCGGCGGAGCGAAGAGGGTCGAAGAGAGGACGCCTGGGAGCCGTTGCTGCACTCGGCCCCGTCTGACCCTACATTCACGCGGGTCGTGGATGAACGCGAGAGGCAGAGCGAGCGCGGGACAGGCTCCCGAGAGCTCGCAGAACCGAGGGCAATAGAATGGACTCGGGGCCTTGCGGTTGTTTATGTTGGGTCGACTCGCCCGCGAGGCCGGCCTGAGGGGGCGCGGCGGATCGGGCGACGGCGTCAGGAGCCTTAGGTCTTGGACAAGCGCGACGCACATACGCTGTGCTGCTCCTTCTGTGGCAAGTCCCAGAAGGAGGTGAAGAAGCTCATCGCGGGCCCCACGGTCTACATCTGCGACGAGTGCATCAAGCTCTGCAACGA
>JACRCT010000438.1 GCA_016218885.1 Deltaproteobacteria bacterium
AGCACCTCGGCGACCCTGTCGGTCACCGCCGCCCAGTGGGCCGTGGCCAGGGACTGGTCGCCGGTGGCCCGCTCGTAAGCCTCCAGGCCGTCGAGGAACATCCCGAACCCGTCCCACTCGATGTTCGGCCCGTCCTGGTTGTAGTCGGACTCCTCCAGGCCCTGTCCGTAGTAGCGCACGACGCTGATCTGGTAGGGCCGGCCCACGTGCTGCTCGTAGGTACCCGACTTCGCCTTGAGGAAGAACTCCAGGCCGTCGCGGGCCTCCTCGGTGTGGCCGCTGCGGATGAGCGCCTGGATGGCGAGCATCGCGTCGCGCACCCAGGTGATGTTCCACATGCCGGGCGGGAGGCTGGCCAGGATCTGGCCGTGGGGCAGATAGCCCGAGGCCTCGTCATTGGGCTCGCGGACCTGGGCCATGCGCAGCAAGGCAATCTGCTGGCGATAGAGCTCCCGCTCGTCATTGGAGAGGTTGGGCGGCATCACCGTCTTCTGGTGCCAGGTCTCCCAGCGGGCGGTCTCGTCGGCCACCAGCGCCGAGGCCTGGCGGGCTCCCAGCCAGGCCTTCACCGCGGCGGCGATCTCTGCGTCGTTGCCGAAAGGGTGGTAGGCGAAGGCGAGGCCGACCCAGGCCTCGGCGCCGGGGGCCAGGTCCGCCAGCGACCACTGCAGCCCGCTCACGGCGTCGCTGATCCGTCCGGAGGTCGAATCGTCGGCGAGGTCCTCGCCCGCCTGGAGCCGCGAATAGGGGTTGTTGGGAGAGCAGCCGTGATGGCTGGGCGCCGCCACGGGCACGAAGACCATGGCCCGGCCGGCCTTCTCCACGAAGAGCCCGTGGGTCGCGTCCCAGTCGATCTGCTCGCCCTCGCTCTGGGCGGCGCCTTCGCCGAGATGGAAGTTGTGAATCGAGAAGGCCGCGTCGTTGGCCCCCAGCGGCTGGCTGCCGGTGTTCTTGACCTTGAGCAGCATCACGGCGGCCGCCGCCTCGAGCTCGAAGGGGGAGAAGAGGTAGGTGGTCGCCTCCACGCTGCCAACCGTCTGGACCGCCTGGATGATGCCGGTGCCGTTGACATAGCTGACCGCGGGCGTGCCGGCCTCGGAGAGCCAGGACCGGGTGCCGCCCAACCGCAGGCCGAAGTAGGCGTCGAAGGCGAGCTCGCGGACCGGGATGTTGGCGTCGACGGCCTGGTACGAGTGCTCCCGGAAGCCCTTCAGGCGAGCCTTGCTCTCGTCGTAGATGGCGGCGGTGTAGCCGTTGGAGCTGACGACCTGGTGGAACGAGCGGTGGGGCTCGGTGGCGGCCAGGGCCGTGGAGCCGAGGAGGGGAAGGGTGATGGCGAGCATGCGAATCATGTGTGGGGCCCCGAAAGCCATGGCCCGAAGATGTCGCGCAGATCCTCGAGGCCGTCCTCGATGGTCGCGGGAAGCACCTTGGCGAAGACATCGAGCAGCACCAGGGCATTGACGTTGGCGTCCATGGTGGCGGCGCGCCGCAGCCGCTGGGCGAAGGCGAAGTTCACCTGGGCGATCTTGCGGTAGACGTCGGCCAGCCCGCGCAGCTCCCACTCGGTGGGCAGTCCGGTGCGGGAGCGCAGGACCTGCGCCACGAGGTACATCGAGGCCGCGCGAAAGGTGGTCTCGAGCTCGGTGGAGAAGGGCAGGTGGAAGCGCACCATCGGCCGCAGGGGGGCGAAGGTGGGGCAGCCCGAGCCCACCATGTAGATGCCGATGAGCGAGGAGAGGCTGGACTGCACCGCGGAGCGCCTCCGGTACTCGCGTTCGGGAAGCACCACCCGCACGTCGGCCTCGGTGATGGAGAGGGTCGCCCCGAAGCTCTTGACCACGCCCGCCAGGTGCGCCGCGGTGGGGCAGTAGCGCTCGGTGGTGGCCAGGGCGCAGTCGCGGCACCGGTCGCGCTCGAGCAGCGCCCAGTCTGGGGCAGGCTCCGGCCAGGGATCGGCGATGACGAGCGTCTTGGGATCGAGCTTGACCGTGAAGTCGACGCTGCGGCCGTCGTCGAGGCGGAACTCATAGCGGATGGGGTAGGTGTCCATGGCGACAGCCTTCCCCATACCACCCGCCCTAGGCAAGCGTGCCGCGGCCCAGCTCTCGCCCGGGCGGGCCCTATGGCGTTGGGGCGCAGGCGGTCTCCAGGGCCCTCGTTCCGCCCGTTCGGCTTCCGCGGGCCGGCGCTCGCCCGCCGCGATGCCCATCGTGCGGCGGCTCGAGTGCTTGTGAATGGGGTCGTGCGCTGGCTCTTGGCGGGGACACCTCCCACCAAGCGTTCTTGACGCACGAGGCGCTGGGCGAGATCGCCCGTGTCACGCTGGCCAATGTCTCGGCTTTCGAGCGCGGCGAGCTCCAGAACGAGGTCCGCGCCGAGGATGTGCTCCGCTCCTCGGAGCAGGCGCCGGCCCCTTCCTGACCCGGGCTCGTCGCAGCGTGGGACGAGCGGATGTGCCCAGCCGCGACGGCACCCGTGTCCCGGCGCGAGACGACTACGATTCCGCCAGACCGACCCCTCGCAGGCACGCCGCCTGCTCTGGCGCTCGTCATTCGTGAGTGAACCCCAATCCCAAGGAGGTCTCGAATGATTGAGCGAAAGCTTCGTGCCGTGGTCGCCGTCCTCGCCTGTGTGTCCGCCGGCTGTGGGGAGGGCGCGATTCGCCCCGGGCCGCTGGACGCTCCCATCGATGAGCTCGACACCCTCGACTCGGAGATCGTCAACGGCAAGGTCGACCACAAGCACCCGTCGGTCGGCAAGCTGCGCGAGGCCGGTCGCGACATCTGCACCGCAACCCTGATCGGGGCTCGCACCGTGCTGTGCGCAGCCCACTGCATCACCCAGCGCGCGAGCGCCTACTCGTTCGTGCTCGGGGCCAAGGCCTATCCCGCCGAGTCCGTCATCGTCCATCCCGGCTGGGACGCGGAGGCCGCCGAGTACGAGGGGCTCAATGACCTCTCGGTCGTCCTTCTCAGGAGCGCGCCGCAGGTGAAGCCGACCCCTATCGCCACTCGCGCTCCTCGAGCCGGCCAGAACCTGACCCTGGTCGGCTTCGGTGTGACCGGGGAGGAGGAGCGCGACTACGGGACCAAGCGCGTCACCTACAACAGCATCGACCGCGTCGGCGCGACCAAGATCTACTGGGCCCCGGTCAACGGCATTGGAACCACCTGCTATGGCGATTCAGGCGGGCCGGCCTTCGTGGACATGGACGGCGAGGAGGTGCAGGTCGGCATCACCTCGGGCGGCGAGCGGCCCTGCGAGGCGGGCTACGCCTGGGACACTCGGGTCGATCGCTTCGCGAGCTGGATCCGCTCGGTCGCCGAGGGGGACGTCGTTGTGCAGGGTGAGCCTGGGGGCGCCAGCGCCACGTCTGCCCCGGACACGGAGAAGCCGCACGTTCACATCCGCTCACCGAAGAGCCAGTCCACGGTCAGGGTCGGGGACGTGGTGGTCGAGTCCACCGCGACCGACGAGACGGGCGTTGTGAAAGCCGAGCTTTGGGTCGACGGGGAGTACGAGCGAATGGTGACGAAGGCCCCCTATCGCTTCAAGACGCGGCTCTCCACGGGCACCCACCAGCTGCGGGTCTACGGCTACGACGCGGCCGGCAACGTGGGGCGCTACACCGTCACGGTGAAAGCAAGGTAGAGAGGACGAGCCCACGCGGTCCGGGCCCCTGGTGGACCTTTCGACGCCAGGGGCCTTGTAGACTCGTCGGGCCGGCCAGCCAGGATGAACATGACCTCTCTACTGCCTCATGGGCTTCAGAACGCTCTCTCTCGCGGGCTCCTTCGCTGCCCGCTGTGCCACGAGCCCTTCGCGCCGCGGGTGCGAAGCCTCGTCTGCAAGCAGGGTCACTGCTACGACGCTGCGCGGCAGGGGCACGTGAACCTGGCACCAGGGCACAAGGCCCCGTTGGGCTACGGCCGTCCGCTCATGGAGGCCCGCGCCGCCGTCGTGGCCCAAGGGTTCTTCGCTCCCGTGCTCGACTGGTGCCGCGCCGGGCTGGCGAAGCTCGAGGAAGGGAAGGGGCCGTCCATCCTGGATGCCGGCTGCGGGGAGGGCTCCTTTCTCACGGGGCTGTGTGCCGGGCTGCCCGCGGCGGTGGTCGCAGTCGGCATCGACCTCGCCAACGAGGGAGTGCGCATCGCCGCGGCGCGCTCCAAGGAGCAGGCGTGGTGCGTCGCGGACCTGGCGGCGATCCCTGCGCCCGATCACGTCTTCTCGGCCTTGCTCAACGTGCTCTCGCCCGCCAACTACGCCGAGTTTCTCAGGGTCCTGGTCCCGGGCGGCCTGCTGGTGAAGGTCGTGCCCACCGCCAGCCATCTGCGCGAGCTGAGGGCGGCGCTGGGCCTGGAAGAGGACTACACCAACCAGCCGGTGGTGGAGCTCTTCCGCCGGCTGTTCCCGACAGCGCAGTCCCAGGCGATGGAGCTCGCGCTCTCCTGCGAGCCGAAGAATGCGGAGAGGTTCCTCGCCATGACGCCGCTCGGCTGGCATGCCACGCAGGAGCAGCGCGAGGCCTTCACCGCCCATCCGCCACCGAGCATCACGGTTTCGCTCGACCTGCTGTGGGCTCGAGCCCCTGGGGGGTGAGGCTCGCTCTTCTTCTTGGCGGGCTTCCGGACCCTGGAGGGCGTCAGGCGGCAGAGCGCAAGGTGGAGACGATGTCCGCCTCGCTCATCGGGGGACGACCCGGCAACCGGCCTTCCTTGTCGGAGGCGATGCGCAAGGTGTCCCGGGCATAGCGGTCGATCAGCTCGCCGCCGATCTTAAGCCCCGAGAGTCGGGTGGGGCAGCCGATGGACTCGAGGAACGCCTGGAACCGGTCGATGCCAGCGAGGGCGGCGTCGAGGTCTTCCGGCCCGCGGGCCTCGAGCCCGAAGACCCGCTGCGCGAACTGGACGAACTTCGCGGGACGCGCTCGGGCGGCAAAGCGCATCCAGGCGGGGTTGACTACGGCGAGCCCTGCGCCGTGCGCCACGTCGTGGTGGGCCGAGAGCACGTGCTCGATCATGTGGACGGGGAAGGGCGCGTTCACGCCCACCTGCACCCAGCCGTTGAGGGCGACCACCGACGCCCACTGCACCTGGGCACGCGCCTCCAGGTCCTGGCCATGGGCCACTGCCCGAGGCCCCCACTCCAGCGCGGTGAGCAGGGTGCCCTCCGCGAAACGATCCTGGAGGGGCGTGCCCTCCACGCCGTTGAAGTAGCCCTCGGTCACGTGCGTGAGCAGATCAGCGACCCCGTAGGCCGTGTGGTCGGGCGGGACCGTGACGGTCAGCTCGGGGTCCACCACCGCGACGCGGGGATAGAGGCAGCCGGCGATGACGTAGGACTTCTCGGTCGTCCTCTCGTTGGTGATGACCGCCCCGGAGTTCATCTCCGACCCGGTGGCCGCGAGGGTGGGGACCGTGACGATGGGGAGGGCGCGGGTAGGCAGGCGCTGCTGCGCCTGGCCATGGGCGATCATGTCCCAGGGATCTCCCTCGTAGAAGACGGTGGCGGCCATGACCTTCGCCGCGTCCATGGTGCTGCCGCCGCCGAGGCCGACCACCACGTCGCAGGCTTCGTGGCGCGCCAGCTCGGCGCCGCGCACGACGGTCGCCAGGCGCGGGTTGGGCTCGACGCCCGCCATCTCGACCACCTCGACGCCGGCCGCTGTCAGGCTCGCGACCGCCTTGTCGAAGGTGCCGTTTCTCTTCACGCTGCCGCCGCCGAGGACCAGCAACGCCCTCTTGCCGTGGCGTGCGACCTCGGCGCCCAGCTTCTTGAGCGCGCCGGCGCCGAACACGAGCCGGGTGGGGTTCTGGAAATCGAACTTCATGGTGTCCTCCGAGCGAGGGGGGAGACTGTTATCCGGTTCGAGGAAGGGCGCAACTGGGGTTGGCGGGCTGCACGGGCTGCCGGCGACTGAAGTCGCGCCCAAGGCTGCGAAGTCCGCCTGCGCGGGCTGACGCTCGTCCGGTCATCGGCGGCGCTCCGGCCCGCTTTTCACCTGCGATTCGAGCCAGCGAGGCAGCCTGGCAACCGCAGGCGCGGCTTGAGGCGCGGGCATCCCTTCGCCGGACTTGTCGTCGATGCATCTCGCTGGTATCTGCGCACCGGAGGTATTTCGAACGTGCTTCTTTCTGCGATGCTCGCCCTGCTGCTGCAATCCGACCCGATGGCCGACCTCGGCCGAAGCCGCGAGCTCGTGGCCGCCGGAGACATGGTGGGCGCCGCCCAGCAGCTCAAGAAGCTGACCAATGCGTTTCCGACCTGGGGTCTGGCGCAGGTCGAGCTCGCCGAGGTGCTGCTGCGGACGGGAGGCGATGATCCGACCTTGGAGAAGGTCCTCGTCGATGCCCGCGCCCTGGAGCCCCTCAACCCGAGGGTATGGCTGTTCTCGGGCAGGTTCTTCGAGCTCAAGGGCGAACCGTCCCGAGCGATCGAGGCGTACGAGCGGGCCACTCAGCTTCGACCCGATCTCGTCGACGCCCACGAGCGGCTGGGAGCCCTGCAGGCGTCGGCCGGTCACTTGGGTCCCGCAGTCGCCCACCTGAGGGTGGTGGTCGAGGCCCGTCCCGAAGACCGCACCGCCCGCGCCAACCTCGCCGAGGCGCACGAGCGTCAGGGCGAGCTGGAAGAGGCTGAGCGACATTGGCGCTCGCTCGCCGACAGCGCCCCGCAGAACGTCGCCTACCGCCGGCGCCTCGTCGACTTCTACGACAGGCTCGGCGAGTCGGAGAAGGCCGCCGCCGAGGTCAAGAAGCTCGATGCCAAGCGGCCCTCCCGCCGGCTTCGGCCACTCCAGCCCTCGCGTTGATCGGACAGGTCTGCTCACGTTCGTCGAGGTCGCCGCCGTGCGCACCGCCGCGCAGTGGCCGCAGGTGGTTCGCGCGACGCGTGCAGTCCGACCTGCCCTCCTCCCGGTCAATTCCATTCCAAGACGTCGTTGGATGCGCTCAACGAGCAGACTCGAGAGCAACCTTCCCAGGCCGTTCAAATGGCCCGCCTTGAACTCGCGGGCCGCTACCTCGTCGACGTCGACGAGGTCCGGCCTCGAGTG
>JACRCT010000451.1 GCA_016218885.1 Deltaproteobacteria bacterium
CGACGCGCCGGACTGCGCCCACCTCAAGACCCAGTACCTGCAGGGCAACCACGACTGGCTCTCCGACCTGACGCGCACCACCGGCCTGCACCGCGTCGCCAACACCGACCTGCACCCCTGGAAGATGGTCGACTCGCGCGACGAGAAGGTCCAGGCCATCCTCCAGCGCATGGCGGAGCACCCCGCCACCGGGGCGGTGCTCGTCACCTCCATGCCCATGGCGACCATCACCGGCCTCGACTACGACCGGCTGACGGGCGCGGTGGCGGGTGCGACCGGCAAGCCGGTGCTCAACGTCCCGGGCGACGGCCTGAACGGCGACTGGCTCGACGGCTACGCCGCGATGCTCAAGGCCCTGGCGAAGGGCCTCCCGCTGACGGGCGCGGCGCCGCAGCCGGGCACCGTGGCGGTGGTGGGCTACCTCTTCGACCGCAACGAGGGTGACCACCTCGCCAACCTGTCCGAGCTGGAGCGGCTCCTGGGCGCGTTGGGGCTGCGGGTGGCCTCGGTCTGGCTCTCCGGCGGCAAGGTGGCCGACCTGGCGCGGGTCCGCGAGGCGAGCGCCATCATCAGCCTGCCCTACGGGCGCGATGCGGCACGCATCCTGGGGGAGCGACTGGGAGTGCCGGTCGTCTCGACCGGGCTGCCCTTGGGCCTGGGCGGCACGGAGCGCTGGCTGCGACAGGTGGCCGAGGCGCTCGGCGTGACCGAACGCCTGCAGCCGCTGCTCGACGCCGAGCTGGGCCGCGCCGTCCCGCGGCTCGAGTGGGTCGTCCCCTACCACCTGCTCCATCGCAAGCTGGCCTTCGTCGGCGAGCCGCACCTCGGACTGGCGATGGGAGGGCTCGTCGAGGAGCTGGGGATGGAGCTCGAGCATGCGCTCGTCCTCAACCGCCCGGCCCACGCCAAGGCCCTCCTCGAGCAGCTCGGCCCCTCGCGCGTGACCTGCGATCCCAAGCACGAGGCGCTGATGACGAGCCTGCGCCGGCTCATGGAGGAGGGGCGCTGCGATCTGCTGGTCACCAACAGCATCGGGGTGATGCCCGGACCCCAGCAGGCAGGGGTGGTCGAGCTCGGCTTCCCCTCCTTCTTCACCCACGCCCTCGAGGACCGCCCCTTCCTCTTCTTCCGCGGCGCCCTCGTCCTCGCCGAGCGCATGGTCAACGCGCTGCGCGCCGCCGAGCTGGCCTCCTTCGACGGCCGGCGACGCTGACTGACCGCCGGACCGCTGTAGAGAGAGGCCTGCGGTCAGCGCTCGTAGGCACCGCGGTCCCACCCCAAGCCCGCGGGACGAGGCCTCCCGTCCCGATCGACCGCCACGCTCAGGCCGTACAGCGCCTGGAAGGTCGCGTCCACCGACGGCGCCATCCCGGAGTCCACCGCCGGCGAGGAGGCCTGCAGGTGGAAGTCCGTCTCCGAGACGAACAGCGGGTCCGCCGACAAGCATCCGCTCGTGGGCGCGATTTGCGCGAGCCCGGCGCAGCTCGTCTGCTCGCGGCCGTCCGTGAAGCGCGGGCTGGCGCTGAAGAGAGAGTTCTGGACGTCGAGCGTCAAGCCCCCCTCGGTGTAGAGGTCATAGGTCTGGCTCGCCGTTGCCGCCGCCCGCCGGACGATCAGGTTCCAGACGTGGATGCGCTCGGTCCCAGGCGGTGCATTCAGCCCCCCTTCCGTGTCCGCACAGGTGTTGTTCACGATCCAGACCTCGCCCGGCCGGGAGACGGAGGAACCAAGGCCCGGACGCGGTCCTCGAACCCGTCGAAGTCGATGTCTCCTGCCGATGCGCCTGCCGAATTCGAGAAGCGCACGGCGACGATCCTCTGGGACGGAAGGACGACCAGGTACTGCCCCAGGTAGCCTCGTGCCGCGAAGCCGACGACCCGCCCCCCGGGGACGTCCTTGACCACGACTCCGCTGGCCACCGCGGCCTCCCAGAACTGTGCCCGCTCCGATTCATTCAGCCGCTTCTTGAGCTCGGAATAGAAGGCACTTGCCCCCATCCCGGGACGCGTAAAACCCGCCAGTTTCTGCGCGAGCTCGGCCGGGAAGCCCGCCTTCACCAGGGAGTCCATCAGGTCTTGCGGGAGGTCCATCTCGGTGTGTTCGTAGATGCGCCAGAACAGCAGCCCATGGTCCGGCACGAACCGTTGGCTGGGCGCGGACGTCAGCTCGCGGACCCGCTCGGCCGCCAGCAGCCGCCTCCCCTGCCAGACCCCTTCGTCCAGGAGGAATTGGCCGATCTTCGCGGCGTCGACCGCGTGCAGCCGAAGTCCGGACATCGCGTGCGGATTGCCGGCGCCGTCGTGCGACCAGCCGAAATCGCGGATGCCGAGAGGCGCGAACAGCCGCTCAGCGAGGTAGTCGTCGAGCTTCTTGCCGCAGGCGCGCTCTGCCACGCCCGCCAGCAGGTTCACCGCTTTGTTGTTGTAGAAGAAGCGTGTTCCCGGAGGGTCGGACAGCTCGTCGGCGAGCGCCAGCCGGACGAAGTCCGGGCTCTGGTACACCTCACGGGTGTCGCGTTGGGCCTGCAGGCCAGAGGTCTGGCTGAGCAGGTGGCGCACCGTGATCTTCTGTTTCTGGCCCTGGTTCCACTCCGGGAAGAGCTTCCAGACTGGCTCGTCGAGCGACTCGAGCCGGCCGTCCTCGATCAGCAGCTCGATGGCCAGGGCGACGATGCTCTTGGTCGCGGACATCATCTCGGTCGGCTCGCTGCACCCACCGAAGTACCACTCGCCGATCCGTCGACCGTCGTGCAGCACGACCAGCGCGGTGCTCCCGCTCGCCTCCGCCTCACGCACCAGCTCGGCCAGGGCCACGGGATCGATCC
>JACRCT010000442.1 GCA_016218885.1 Deltaproteobacteria bacterium
ACGCGAGCTCAAGGGCAAGAAGCAGAAGGTGGCCGTGTTCGAGGTCGTCGTGGAGGACTCGGACATGCACACCATGCCCGGTCTGTGAGCTGAGACGCCTCGCCGTACCTGGCACCGTGTGACGTCCTCGCCGTACCTGGCACCGTGTGACGTCCTCGCCGTACCCACCGTGTGGCGTCCTCGCCGTGCCTGGCACCGTGTGGCGTCCTCGCCGTGCCTGGCACCGTGTGGCGTCCTCGCCGTGCCTGGCACCGTGTGGCGTCCTCTCCGTACCTGGCACCGTGTGGCGTCCTCGCCGTACCTGGCACCGTATGACGTCCTCGCCGTACCTGGCACCGTGTGGCGTCCTCGCCGTACCTGGCACCGTGTGGCGTCCTCGCCGTACTTGCCACCGGGTGGTGTCCTCGCCGCGCCCCAACCATCCATCCCTAACCAACTGAATCCACTGACTTTTGCAAACGCCAAGCGCTTCGTCACCACGCGCTCATGAGTGATCGCTCGTCACTCGTCATACGGGGCCCTGGCCGGCGACACGAATGGTGCGACCCTTTTGCGGAGGTCCACCGTGCGTCATTCCCTCCCCGTTCTCGCATGCCTGGCATGGGCCTTCACGGCTCAGAGCTTCGGCTGCACCTCTGCGCCTCCGGAGGCCAATCCCCAGTCCCCCGCCCCGCGCGTCTCCAAGCCCGGGACTCCAGTGCTCGCCGAGCGCGCGCTGACCCTCAGCATCATCACGAGGCTGGCGGTGCGCGACGTGGACGAGGCGGCCAAGCGCATTCGCTCAGAGGTGAGCCGCACCGGCGGGTATCTGGCCGACCTCACCCTCGCACCGGAGCGGGAAGCGCGGCTGGACGCGCGAATCCCGGCAGGTCGCCTGCGGGACTTTCGAGAAGCGTTGGTGCCGCTCGGAAAAATCGAGTCCGAGATGGAGAAGGCCGAGGACGTGACCGACCAGCGCATCGACCTCGGCGCGCGACTGCGAAATGCCGCGTTGCAGGAGAAGCGCCTGCTGCAGCTCTTGGATGTGAGAACCGGGACGCTTGCCGACGTGGTGGCCATCGAGAAGGAGCTGGCCGCGGTGCGCGAGATCATCGAGCGCTCCGATGCCCAGCGGCAGTCGCTCGAGGAGCGTGTCGGGCTCGCCGAGGTGAGCATCACGTTGACGAGGAGCCTCGGCCCCGCCTGGCAGACCCCCATCGCGAGCCTCGCTGAAGCAGGCCGCGGGGGCCTGGAGGCGTGCGCCGGTCTCCTTTTCGGGCTCGCGATGGCGGTGGTCGCTTCCGCCCCGACCCTGGTCGCCTTCGCAGCGCTGGCCCTGCTGGTCTGGCGGATGGCCACCCTCATCGCCGGCTGGCGAGGCCGACGCGGAGCGGCTGGGGCGCGTTGACGCGCCTCGACGTCGATGACAGCGTCCGCCCGCGATCATGCCCGCTGCCGCCTCTCTTGCCCCGCTACCGGCTGCCGACCTCGTCGCGCAGATCGAGGCGTTGCACCCTGCGAGCTTCGGGTGGGCGCTCGCCTGCTGCCGGCGAGATCGCGAATCGGCCGCGGATGTGCTGCAACAGGCCTATTGTCGAATTCTCTCGGGGCAGGCGCGGTTCGACGGCCGCTCGGCGCTGCGAACCTGGCTCTTCGGGGTGATTCGCCTCACGGCGCTGGAGCACCGGCGATGGAGCTGGTTGCCCTATCGGCTCGCCATGGCGCTCCGCCTCACGGCGCCCTCGCCGGAGCGCGGCGCTGCGCCGGACGAGGCCGTGGAGGCGCACGAGAAGACCGCGCACTTGTCGCGCGCCCTGGCCGAACTGGCCGCGCGGCAGCGCGAGGTGCTGCACCTCGTCTTCTACGAGGAACTGACGATCCAGGAAGCGTCTCGAGTGATGGGCGTATCCCTCGGCGCCGCGCGACAGCACTACGAGCGCGGCAAGAGGAACCTGTCGGCGCGGCTCGCCGAGAAGGAAGGACGCAGATGAGCGACGACGAATCCCAGCTCCGCGACCAGTTCCAAGGGCTCAAGCAGGAGGATGAGCGAGCGGCGCCCTCCTTCCAGGCGACGTGGCGGACTGATGGCTCACGTCCTCTTGCCTCGCGGCCCTGGTTCTGGGTGGCCATTGCCGCTCCGGCGAGCGCGATCGTGGTCCTGGTGGCGGCGCAGACCCTTCGCAGCCGACCTCTGCAGCCCTTCGCCGTCGCAGCTCGACACGAGATAACGGCGAGTGACAACCCCCTCGAGTTCCTGCTCGAGGCTCCGGACAACTCTCGGTTCACCCCCTCCCTCCCCATGCCGCCAGGCTGGGGCAGTGGGCTCTTCGAGTAGAGAAAGGAACGCGTCATGCGACAGCTGACCTTTGCCTTGACGACGCTACTGATGCTCGGGGCCTGCAGCCGGCAACACCCTCTTCCCGGCGAAACCACGTCCGGCGAGAGTGCTCTGCAGCCCGCCAAGTCGAACGAGATCGAGGAGCGCCTCTATCCCCCCGAGTTGGTGATGCAGCACCAATCCAGGCTAGGTCTCGAGGCGCAGCAGAGGGAGTCGATCCTGAAAGAGGTCGAGAGAGCCCAGTCGGAGATGCTGCGCCTCCAGTGGGCGATGAGCGCCAAGAAGGAGAAGCTCGCGTCGCTTCTGGACGCGGAGAAGCCGGATGAGGCTCAGACTCTGGAAGCGGCAGAGCAGGTAATGGCGCTTGAGGACAAGCTCAAGGCCAGTCACCTGACGATGCTGGTGCGCGTGAAGAACGCCCTCACTGCCCAGCAGCAGGCGCGGCTGCGCGAGCTTCGGGCCAGGCCGTGAAGGCCACTGTGACCGAGATCGGATACGCGCGCTACCTGAGATCCCTGGCCTTGCTCGCCGCCTCGTTCGCCTTGCGATGCATGTCGTCAGCGACCTTGCGGAGCTCCTCGCGGCGGGCGACCAGCTCCTCGAGGCTCTCATCATCGGAGTACGGGGCGAGCCCGAAACGGCGCTCGGGCGGGGTTCGGGTCACACCTACGCGCGGCGCGGCCACGACCTCGGCCCCGTCTTGCTGGCCAAAGCTGGCTCCACCACGTGAGCTGCCGACCTTGCTTCCACCCGGTGCGGCCTCATTGCTGGAGTAGCCGGTGGGCGGGGCAGTCCGGCCGTCGACCGCCGACGGCTCGTCACTCATCTCCCAAGAGGGCGAGGGAGTGGCGCCAGTAGCCGGAGCGTCGCCCGCCGTCTTCTGGCTGTCGACAGAAGCGGTCCCGGGCGCCGCACTCGCATCGGCTGCGAGGCTGCGGCCCGGCCGGGTGATGCTCAGGCGCCGGTCGTGCTCGTCGAAGAGAGCCTCCTCGCCCAGGAACTCGTTCATGCGCCGCTCGAGGTCGCGCTCGCTCTTGAGCTCGGCGATGCGCTTCTCCAGGGCCTTCTCCTCCCGACGCAGCTTGTCCTCGCCGTCGAGCAGCGCGTCGGCGCGTTCGAGCAGCTCCTCGGGATCGTCGCTGTCGCTGTCGGACACCTTGGGAACCAGCGTGGAGGGCATCGCCCGGCGCAGCGAGTCGAGCTCCGCACGCAGCCCCTTGAGCTGCTGCACCAGACCGGCGCGCTCCTCGCGGGTCGTAGCAGCGTCCCAGCGCGCGCGCAGCCGGGCCAGCTCGCCGTCGAGCTCGTTCACCAGCTTCGCCTGCCCGCCGCGCAAAGCTTCGGCGGCGTCATTCTCGGCGCGCAGCGCGTCGGTCATCCGGCTGGACAGGTCCTGCGAGGTCTTGAGCAGCCCGTCGAGCTGCGAATCGCGGAACAGGGCGTTGCCTTGCTGGGCCTTGAGCGCCTCGATCTGCCGGGCCACCTCGTCGAGCGAGCGCTGCAGGTCCATGCGCTGCGACCGCGCCGATGCCACCCGGGAGTCGGCCGTCGCGACGTCGCCGCGCAGCTGCGGCAGCCCGGCGGCGTGAGCGAAGCCTTCCAGGCTGAGCGCGACGGCGATGATGGCGAGCGTGCGAAGCATGGTTGCCAGACTCATGAGCAAGCTGCGTGCCTGTCCCTTCCGGCTCGCTCCTCTTCGCCCGCCATCCAGGGGCCTCTTCGCGTCCTCAGCAATCGCCCCAACCAGGCGAATTTGTTCGACGATTCGCAGCGACCGCACTCCGTCGCCCGAAGAGCATCCCAGGGGTCTTCCTGACCCCGGGACGCATCTCAGAAAACTGAGGAAGGCGCCCACGAAAACTAGGCGGCATTCTCGGGGACCGGTGGCTTCTCACCAGGCTTGAGCAGCCCGTACTTCTCGAGCTTGTAGTACAGGGCACTGGTCTTGACCGAGAGCAGCTCGGCGGTGCGGGTCTTGACCCCCTTGGCCTGCTCGTAGGCGCGCACGATGAAGTCACGCTCGATCTGCTCCAGATAGACGGGCAGGTTCACGGGCAGCGAGCCGATTGCGGGCGGCGCCTTGCCGACGAAGTGGGGCAGGTCGGCGACGCCCAGCTCCTCGCCCTCGCAGAAGACCAGCGCCTGCTCCATGGCGTTCTCGAGCTCGCGGACGTTCCCCGGCCAGGCATAGCGCTCCAGCGCGCGGCGGGCATCGTCGGTGAGCCCCTTGACCTTGCGGTTCACGCGGGGGGCGTGCTTGCGCAGGAAGAACTCGGCGAGCTCGGTGACGTCACCGGGCCGCTCGCGCAGCGGCGGAAGGTGCAGGGGCACGATGTGCAGCCGGTAGAAGAGATCCTCGCGGAAGCTGCCCTTCTCCACCTCGGCCTTGAGGTCGCGGTTGGTGGCGGAGACGACCCGCACGTCCACCTTGATCGTCTCCTCGCCACCGACGCGCTGGAACTCCTTCTGCTGCAGCACCCGCAGGAGCTTGGTCTGGATGGAAGGAGAGATCTCCCCGATCTCGTCGAGGAAGAGCGTCCCGCCGTCGGCCAGCTCGAAGCGCCCGAGCTTCTTCTTGATCGCCCCGGTGAAGGCCCCCCGCTCGTGGCCGAACAGCTCGCTCTCGAGCAGGCTCTCGGCCAGAGCAGCACAGTGCACCACCACGAACGGACCGGACTTGCGCTCGGACAGATCGTGGACCGCACGCGCCACCAGCTCCTTGCCCGTACCCGACTCGCCGGTGATGAGCACGGTGGTGTCGGTGGCGGCGACCTTGCGCACCGCGGAGAGCAGCTTCTGGAGCTGCTCCGACTTGCCGACAATGGCCTCGAAGCCCTTGCCGACCCCGGCGTCCGCCTGCAACGCCTCGTTGCGCGCCTTGAGCTTCGTCACGTCGCGCTTGATTCCCGCAACCTCCAGGCCCTTCTCGACCTTGGCGCGCAGCACCTCGTTGGAGAAGGGCTTGGTGATGAAGTCGAAGGCCCCCGCCTTCATGGCCTCGACCGCCGCCTCGATGGTCGCGAAGGCGGTGACGACCATGATCACCGCTTCGGGATCGAGCTCGCGAACCTTGCGGATGACCTCCAGCCCGTCCACGGGGGCCATCTTGAGGTCGGTGACCACGAAGTCGAAGCGGCGCTTCTGGAAGGCAGCGATCCCCTCGGCGCCGCCCGCGCACATCGCTACGTCGTGGCCCATCTTCTTGATCGAAACGGCCATGCCCTCACGCATGGTCTCGTTGTCGTCGATGACTAGCACGCTCGCCATGCGCGGCAGCATACAGCCATCAGCGCCTGCCATCAGCTGTCACAGCCTGGATGTCACAGCCTGGGCCCGCGCGCATCACAGCAGGCCCGCGGCGATCCTGAGCTTGCCATCCTCGCGCACGAGCTCGAGGCGCGTCTTGCGAGGCCGCCGCTGCCCGTCCGCCTCCGAGGGAGCCTGGCCGCTCGTCTCCTCGAGCGCGTCGATCTTCCCGCGCTCGGCGCGGACGACCCAGCGCTCGACCTTGCTCTGGGGTGCGGGTGCCGCCAGTCGCGCCTGCAGCTGGGCGATCGCCTGCTCGCGACCGAAGCGCTCGTCTCGCCAGCTTTTGGCCACGAGCCGCTCGATCCTCTCCGCGTCGCCCTCCTGGGCCGCGGCGCGCCGGTCGGAGAGCAGCCAGACCACCTCGTGCAGCGCCGGCAACAGGCATTCCTTGGGCTCCCAACGCCCATCGCGACGCACGAACGGAACCCGCTCGAGCCCGAGGTAGCTGACGCCGGTCGCTCCCGCGAACAGGCCCTCGGCATCGACCTGCCCGACCGCCGTGTAACCCTCGCCCTCGGGCTTGACCAGCACGTGGGCGAAGCTCACCGCAGAAAGCTCCAGCTTGCCCCTGCCCGGGACGAGACACGTGACGCCGCTGCGCTGCGCCTCAAGTACCCGGGCGATCTCGCCTTCGGGCCCGAGCACCGGCTCGCAGCCGATGCATGCGCTCATGGTGTGGAGAAGGACTAGCAGCGACAGCAGCCCACGCGCCCCCTGCGGCGCTCTTCTCAGCCCACGGCGCTCACCGTGGCTCAGGCGAGGCTCTTGAGCAGCGCCTCGGCTTGAGGCCGATGCTCGTTTTCGGGGTAGTCCTTCAGGAGGCGCTCGAGCGCCGCCCGCGCCTTCTCCTTCTGATCGAGCTTCACGTACGTCTCGGCCAGCTTCACCAGCGCCTTGGGGGCGAGCTCGCTGTGCGGGTAGTCGTCGACGAGGCGGCTGAAGCGCCCCACTGCAGCCTTGAGGTGATCGTGGTGCAGGTAGAACTCGGCCACTCGCATCTCATGCTCGGCCAGCCGGGTCAGCACGTCGGCGAGCTGCTTCTTGGCCTCGGGCACGTAGGGGGAGCTCGGGTAGGCCTTGATGAACTCCTCGAAGGCGGCGCGCGCGTCCTTGACCGAGGTCTGATCCTTCTCGGTCGAGGAGGGGAACAGGATGAAGTCGCTGGGGATGTCCTTGAAGTACGAGTAGGCGATCCGATACTGCGCGTAGTCGGCCTTCGGGTGGTTCGGGTGCAGCTTGAGGAAGCTGCGGTAGGAGTCGATGGCTTCGAGGTACTTCTCGCGGTCGAAGTTGGTGTCGGCCACGCCCAGGTCCGCCAGCGCCGCCTGTTGCGAATAGGGAAACTTGTAGCGGACGTGGTCGAAGTACTTGAGCGCGTCGAGGTGGCGCCCGCCCTGCAGCGCGTTCTCGCCGGCTTCGAAGTTGCCCTTGGCGTCAGGCAGATAGCTGACGTCGCCTGCTGCGTCGAGGGTCGCGCAGCCAGACAGGGCCAAAAGAACCAAGAGTGTCGAGAGCTTGCGATTCATCGCCGGCAAGTTACTCCGCTCGAACCAGGGGGTCAAACCCCGTGCGGTGCCCCGGCTGCGCGTCATTCGGGGGGCGGTTCATCCCCCAACCCGAGGAGCGAGCGCGCGATCTCCTCGGAGAAGCCATGCGAGACCAGCCAGCGCGCAGCGCGCACCCGCTCTTGGAGAGGCGAATCCACCCCGACCCTGGGACGCCGCTTCTCGAGGGCCTTCAGAGCGAGCTCTCTCTCGCTCGCGCCCTGCCGGGCCTCCTCGATCGCCACCTCGGAGACTTCTTCGGCCAGCCCCTCTGAGGCCAGCCTCTGGGCGACCGAGCCGGGGCCCATCCGCCCGGAGAAGAGCAGCTTGGACGCGCGCGAGGCGGCGAAGGCCCGGTCGTCGAGGTAGCGCAGCTCCTTGAGCCGGGCGATCGCCGACTCGACCTCCACCTCGGGGAAGCCCTCGCGCGCCAGCCGTCGACGCACCGCCTCCTCGCTGCGGGCGCGGCGAGCGAGCATCTTGAGCGCGAGGTCCAGCGCGGCGCGGGCTTGGTCGGGCACGGTCCCCCTCCCCGTCCTGTCAATGCGAGCTGGCCCGGATGAGCATCCCCACCACGAGCGCCACGGCCAGGGTGAGCAGGCCGCTCCAGTACAGCACCGACCTCAGGCGCCGACGCTTCTCCAGCCGCTCGCAGACATCCAGGAACAGGTGCGACTCGCCCAAAGGCTCCCAGCCCTTGCCCGTGTCGACGAGGTCGGTGGTCCGGAGATCGCCCCGGTGGAGCAGTCCCTCCACCTCCCAGACCTCGGCCTCGCCGTCCTCGGCGGTCACCGCGCGCGGAGCCTCGGCGCGAGCCATCACCTCGTTGAGAATGAGGTTGTCGCCACTGCCTCGCAGGCTGTCGGCTTGGAGGTTCTCGCGCACTTCGCGGACCGCGTCGGGATCGGTCCGCGAGGTGAGCTTGCGATAGCGCAACCGCATGGCGGGCGCTAGGGAGTCGGGCCGCCCGCCGGAGGAGGCGCCACCGGAGCCGGGACCTGCTGGGCATGGCGAATCAGATCAGACAGTGCGATCGTGTTCACGTTGAAGGCCCAGAACATGGTGAACACCATGCCCACGAAACAGGCGATGGCTCCCAGGCCCCCGACCATGCCCGACAGGAAGGCGATGCCCACGAAGAGGGCCGAGTTGTTGAAATTGATCTTGATGAAATCAATTATCGCCTTGAACTCGAAGGCCGCCCCGAATCGGTCGGTGGCGTAGAAGCGGGTGAGCGCAATGGGGACTACGCCCGTCAGCACGATTTGCGCCACCATCGCAATCAGCTGGCCGACACAGGGGATCAGCGCCAGCAGGATCACTCCGA
>JACRCT010000443.1 GCA_016218885.1 Deltaproteobacteria bacterium
ACGATGGTGTCGGCGACCTGGGTCTGGCGGACGGGCGCCTCGACCTCGGGGATGCGCGAGAGAAAGGTGCCTTCGCATCCTGAAGCGGGGCGGGCCACCGCCAGTCCTTGGCTTCGCGGACCAGGCTCGAACAGCGAGCTGAGCCGCTGGCGCTCTTCGGGGAAGGCCAATGCGAGGCGGTCGCGCAGGCCAGCTGCCCCGCTGCGCCAGCCCTCGGCGAAGAGCAGCTCCTCCAGGGCGTCGGCGAAGAGGCCGGCGGTGGGGAAGCGTGCCTCCAGAGAAGGGGAGAGTGCCCGGTCGAGCAGCGGCTGGAGGCGACCCGCCTCGGGGATGGAGAGGGGCGGGGCCGGCGCGCCGCGCCGCAGCTGCTCGGCGATGCGCGCGGTGTCCTCTTCGCCGAAGGGGCAGCTGCCGGAAAGCAGAGTGTGCAGGAGCACGCCAGCCGAGAACACGTCCGAGCGCAGGTCCACCTTCTCGCCGCGAGCCTGCTCGGGAGACATGAAAGGGATGGTGCCGCTGATGCCCTCCTGCGGGCGGCACGCGTCGCGCGAGCGGGCCACGCCGAAGTCGGTGACCTTGACCTCGCCCTCGAAGGAGAGCAGCACGTTCGCGGGCTTGACGTCGAGGTGCACGATGCCCAGCGGCTGCCCCGCGGTGTCGGAGCGGCGATGGGCGTAGTCGAGACCGCGCAGGGCCTGGGCCACCAGGTGCAGCGCCTCCGCGGGCGGGAGGCGCTGGTGGCCCAGGGTGCGGCGCAGGCGCTGCAGGTCCACGCCCTCGACGAACTCCATGGCCAGGAAGAACTCGTCCCCCTCGGTGCGGCCGAAGTCGAAGACCTGCACCACGTTGGCGTGCGAGAGCTGCACCGCCAGGCGTGCCTCGTCGAAGAAGCGGGCCACGAAGGCCGGGTCGGCGCAGCGGTCGGTGCGGATGCGCTTGAGCGCCACGCGCTTGGAGACGCCGGCCTCCGAGACGGCGCAGGCCGCGAGGATCTCGGCCATGCCGCCCTGGGCGATGAGCCCGCCAATCTCGTAGCGCCGCACGTGCTGGGTCACGGCGCTGGACTATAGCCTTGAGCCGGCCACGGTGAGCGGGCGCACTTCGGTGAGCGGGGCAGGGGCCGGGACCGCTCCGGAGAGGGTGGGTGTCGCCGCTGCTCGGCTTCACCTGGGCAACGTTGCCCAGGCGGAGTGCCTGGCTGCTAGCGCGAAGCCGCGCGGTCGGAGCGCCCGCGCTGGGCAGGTGCCTGTTTGAGGGCTACGTCCAGGAAGGTGGTCGGCCGGCCCCTGAGGACTGCGCCGACGCAGCAGACGGCGACCCCGGGTCCGAACTCGGCCCAGATGACCCGCAGGTTCAGGAGAACGTCCCGGCCGGTGACCACTCCGCGCATGGCTCCCATCGCTCCCTCCGCCACCGGCGAAGACCAAAAGAATCTAGGAAGCATCAACGGGTTGTGAAGCCGCCGGTATTTCGGCGGGGACATGCGCGCCTACTGAGGGCGAGCGCAGGCGCGTCACGCGGGGAGACGCGGGCTGGGCGTATCAGGGCAGCCGGTAGACGAACAAGGACCTCGTCTCGAGGTCCTTCCTCCACACCTCGTCACGCCACCTCAGCTCTTCGGCCCCGGGGACGATGCCGTCGCGGGTCTCGAGCGTCCCGCCCCGGGCGATGAACATCCAGCGCGGGTGCGGCTGCTCTCGAAGCTGCTTCTCGAAGTTCTCCCACCGCCTTCGTGCGAGCCGCGGCTCGGCCAGGCCGGTGAAGAAGGCGACGTTGATGTCCATGTACTGCGGGGCCTCGTCGATGACCACCGTCTCCCCGGGCTTCACCACCTGCTTCAGATGCCGCGCGATCGCCATCTGATCGGTGGGGATGGTCGACAAGGGGCTGATGGGCCGCAGCGTGTCGGCGGGCGAGCCGTCCTTCCACGCCGTCGCCCAACCCAGATAGGCAGGGGTTGCCACCGCGAGCGCGGCGGTGAGGCCGGCGACGGCCTTCCTGGCCCCTCCCGGGAGCGTGCCGCAGACCGCCGTGAAACCCGAGTCCACGTAGAAGAGGGCGAGGGCGATCTGGGCCATGAAGAAGCGCGTCAGCGGCGAGAAGTCCAGGAGCACCGCGCCGCGGAAGGCGTAGTAGGCGACCGGGATCAGGGCGAGCAGAGCCAGCGCGCGGCGCTCCTTGCGCACCAGGGAGCGCACGACGCCCACCAGCGCGAAGAAGCCGACCAGCAGCGAGGTGGTCACCAGGACAGCCCCGGGCCAGAAGAAGAGCGCCAGCGCGCGCTGCCCGGCGCCGCCCAGCCAGGCCACGCCGTCCTGCACCCAGCGTGCGTGGTACTGGTCGATGTAGTGGATGGGATAGAGCGCATCCCCGGTCGCCTTCTCGTTCATCTGCATCCACCACAGCGGGAACGGCGCGCACAGTCCGAGGAACATCACCGCCCGGGTCACGGACGCGAGGCGATCCTTGCCTGCCAAGGCCACCGCTGCGCCGAACAGGGGCACGTACATCCAACCGTCGTAGCGCAAGGCGCATAGGAGGTTGGCCACGACTGCTGCTCCCGCCAGGGGCGCGAAGCGCTCCTCTTCGATCCCCCGGAAGAGTAGGTCGAGCAGCAGGAAGAACAGGAAGAGGAAGACCGCCTCGCTCGCCGCGGTGGTGGAAGCCTGCACGTGCAGGCCCCACACGGACATGCCCAGCGCGGCGATCACCCCCGCCCGCCGCGAGAAGAGGCGCTTGCCGAGGCGGTAGAGGGGAACGACGACCAGCAGCCCGAGCAGCAGGCTGGCAAACCGGGTGGCGTGCTCGCGGGAGGGCCAGGCCTTCATCACCAGGCCCATGTAGTAGAAGTGCAGCGGGCCGAACTGGTACACGCCGTCCTTGAAGGACCTGTAGAGGGTCGGCTCGTTCGCCCAGCGCTCGGCGAGCTCGCTGCGCACCACGCTGTCGCCGTAGAGGTTCTCGGCGAAGGGAAAGAGCGTCACCCGCACCAGCGCGAAGGTGGCCAGCAACCCGGCGAGAATCAGCCAGTCCCGACGGTCGAGGCGCATCGACGACCTGGCTGAAGCAGCAGGGGAGGGCAGGTCCGTTCCGGCCTCCCCGGCGACCGGGGGCTGCTGGTCCATCGAGGGCTGATGGCCAACAGCTTCAGGGGATGGGACGGGGGCGCTCGCGGGCGGCTCGGAGGCACTCATGGGCGCGAGAGGATAGTCGCGGATCCCTCGAATGCAAGGTGGCTACAATGCCGCACCATGCATCGCTCCATTCTCCTTGCCTTCGTCATCGGCCTCCTCGCGTCGGGCTGCCGGGATTTCGCCATCCCCGAGTCCATGAGCGCCGAAGCGGTCGAGAACCTCGAGGTCACGCCCTTGCGCGTCGGCCGTGGCGGGAGGCTCTCCATCGCCTTCGAGCTGCGCAGCGGCGCGGCGGTGGAGGTGACCGTCAACGGTCTTTCCGCCTCGCTCGATCGGTACGAGGGCTCCCGGCAGGTCTGGGGCTACTCCGTCGTCGGCGACGAGGGCGAGCTCCTCAACGTGGTGGTCACCGCGGTCCAGGGCGCGAGCCGCGCTTCGGCGAGCGCGCAGGCGTACCTCGACACCGCGGCGCCCCTGCCGCCCGATCCGGCCCTGCTGGTCCTCGAGTCCGGGTCGCCTGGGCACTCCGACCTGCTCTCGGGTCGGGCAGGCTGCGTGCAGGGCTCGGACGTGCATCGGGTCGAGGTCGCTCTGGATGCTGCGGGGCGCCTGCTGGTCGCCACCGCTCCGGTGGCCGCGGACGGCTCCTTCGCTGCCCTCGACCTCGGCGACAACGCCGTCGGCCGGCTCTTCGTGTTCGCCCTCGACGAGGTGGGGAATCGGAGCCCCCCGACCGCCGCCGAGAACGACCTGGAGGGCCCCGGGATCCTCTCGCTGGACTTCTCTCCCCGCTCGCTGCGGTCGGGACGTCCCGTGCGTGCGCAAATGCGCTTCAACGAGGAGTTGGCCGGCGTGCCCAGCGCCACTTTCGCAGCGGGGGCAACCGAGCAGACGCTCGAGGTGTCGGTGGTCGAGGGCGGGCTCTGGCAAGCGGTTGCCCAGGCCATCGAGCTGCCGGAAGGCTCGGCGACGCTGCGGATCGGCGCCACCGATCGCTCCGGCAACAGGAGCGAGTCCAGCTACCCACTGTCGATCGCCAGCGTCACCCCGCTCGACGAGGCGGCCGTGCGCTTGTTCCGCAGCGAGGCGGTGCCCGCGGGGTGGCGTGTCGAGGGCGCGGTCGGCGCGGCTCCCTTCCCCTCGCGTCTGGAGATCAGCCTGGTCACGGCGACCCAGTCGCGCGTCTGCGGCTCGCGGCTGGTGGCCTCCGACGGGTCCTTCGAGGAGGTCTATGTCGCCCCGCAGCTGAGCGCGACCGACGAGGTGACGCTCAAGGTCTTCGACGATTCCGGTGGCGAGATCGGAGGGCTCGCTCTCTCCTCCGACATGCAACCGCCCCAAGTGCTCGACGTGCAGATCACGCCGCCGGTCCTGGGGCCCTCCGCGCCCGCCACCATCACCATCACCGCCGACGAGGCCATCGGGGAGGCGTCGACCGTCACCGTGGACGACCGACCGGCGCAGCGTCTGCCCGAT
>JACRCT010000444.1 GCA_016218885.1 Deltaproteobacteria bacterium
ACGCTCATCCGGGCCGGGCGCGGGTCGTGGTGCACGGCCGGACCGGGCGGATGGCGCGCAGCACGGAGCTCGAGGTGGAGCTGCCGGCGCGCGAGGAGGAGCACCAGGCCCTCGCGACGCTGTGGGCGCGGGCGCGCATCGAGGAGCTGGAGAAGGAGCAGTACAAGGGCGAGCAGCCGGAGACCGTGCGGATGATCACCTCGCTCGGCCTCGAGCACCGGCTGGTGACCCGGTACACCTCGTTCGTCGCCGTGGACCAGACGCCGGCGACAGAGCCCAGGTCGCCCATCAGGACCGTTTGCGAGCCCGTGGAGCTGCCCGACCAGGTCTCGATGGAGGATGGCGAAGGCAACAACTTGCGCTCGAGCATATTGTACCGGGCTCGTGGCGTGGTCAGTTCGAAGCCTCTCGAGGCTCGCGGCATGGGGGGGATTGGGACGCGCATGGACGTGAGTGGCGCGGGCGATGCGAAGCCTCAAGGCCTGGGCAGCCAGTCTGGGTTCGCAGGTCAGGCCGCGGACCTACAGCCAACGAGCGGCCCTCAGGTTGATTACGATTTCGACAAGATCTTCGGAAGCAACGGCAGCCCCGACACGCCCCCTCCATCCGAACCGCGGTCGCGCAAGAACGTCTACATCCCGCCGGCGCCGGGGAGTAGCGGCCCTACCCACAAGGCGCAGCTCCAGCAATCGGACGTGATGGAGGTCGTGGTCGCCAACAAGGGGACGATCAAGGCGTGTGTTGACGAGGCCAGTCTCACGGAGGCAGACCTCGGCGGGACCATCGTGATGCGTTGGACGATTCGGCTCGATGGCTCGACGAGCAGCATCGTGACTGTCACCGACGAGTACCGCCAGACGCAGCTTGCGGCCTGCCTCTCCGATGCCATCAAGCGCTGGCGTTTTCCCGAGTACTTCGGCCCGCAAATGTCGCCCATCAGCTTCCCCTTCAAGTTCAGCGCGGCCTCCGTGGCAGAGCTGGTGGAGAAGGGCGGCAAAGCCTTGTTGAGAGAGGACTACCGAACGGCAGCGCGTGCCTTCCGCAAGGCCTTCGAGAGGGATCCCGCCAATCGGGATGCCGCGTTCGGTCTGGAGCAGGTGCGCAAGAAGGCACAGGAGGTCTACTCCGAGGCCTACCTCCTCTCGCAGCGAGATCCGACGCGGGCGCGCCAGTTGCTCCAGCAGCTGCTGCAGATGGTGGAGCCGGGCCACGAGCTCTATCGCAAGGCGCAGAAGAGGCTCGAGGCGCTGGATGGTCACTAGGTCCGCAATCCGTTCGAGGTGGGGCACCTTCCGGGTGAACCCATGAACCTGGACGCAGGCGAGCTCTTCGAGCGCTACCACGGCGTCGTCTACCGACGCTGTCTGGCACTGCTGCGCGACCCCGAGGACGCGGCGGAGGCGGTGCAAGAGGTCTTCGAGCGCGCAGTCTCGGGCCTCGGCCGCTTCCGCCTGCGGGCCTCTCCGCTGACCTGGCTGTACGCCATCGCCACCCGTCACTGCCTGCAGCAGGTGCGCAACCGCTCGGCGCACACCCTCAAGCACGCGCTCCTCGCCGCCGATCCCGCGGCCTTCGAGCCCAACCTCGCCGCCCGCACCGACCTCGACCGTGCCCTCGCCGAGCTCTCCGAGCAGGACCTGGAGCTGGTGGCCTACGCCTATCGCGACGGCATGACCCAGGACGAGATCGCCGAGGTCGTCCGCCTCTCGCGCAAGACCGTGGGCAAGCGGCTGAGGGACCTCTCGGAACGGCTGCAGCTGGCTCTCGAGGCTTCTTCTGGCGCGGCGGAGGCGAGAGAGCTCAAATCGGCGGTCGGCTGAGCGTGGCCATTGCGGTAGAAGGATGCGAGGAAGGGGCCAGGCACCGGAGGCCGCGATGGACGCCTCGCAGATCGAGCAGTGGTCGGGGGTCTCCGAAACCCTGCTCATCCCGCTCTATTGCCGCGCCGTCGAGAGCCAATCCGAGAACCCGATCATCAGCGACCCCCGCGCGGTGGCCATCACCCGCGAGCTGAACGAGCACTTCCGCAGATCGCCCCGCGAGATGCAGCGCTGGCTCGCCTCCGGAAAGCTCCCCACCCGGCTCTCGGTCTCGCTCGCGTTGCGCACCCGGCACTTCGACCGCTGCGTGCAGACCTTCGTCGCTGCGCACCCCGAGGGAGTAGTCATCAACCTCGGCTGTGGCCTGGACACGCGCTTCTTCCGCCTGGACAACGGCCAGGTGCGCTGGTTCGACCTCGACTTCCCCGAGGTGATTGCCGTGCGCCGCGCCTTCCTCGAGGAGACCGAGCGGCACGTCCACCTCGGCTCGTCAGCCCTGGACCTTGCGTGGATGAACGACCCGCGGCTCCCCTCGTCCGGGCCGGTGCTGGTGCTGGCCGAGGGCCTCTTCATGTACCTGACCGAGCCGCCGGTGAAGGAGCTCCTCCTCGCCCTGCAGCGACGCTTTCCGGGATGTGAGCTGGTGGCCGAGGTGTTCAGCGCCGCCTGGGTCAAGCGGATGCAGCATCCGCTCCTGCGCCGCAAGTACCGCCGGCAGCTGCACATGGCCGAGGACGCGACCTTCCGCTTCGGCATCTCCGACAGCCGCGCCTTCGAGGCTTGGGGCCCGGGGATCCGCTTCCTGGACGACTGGACGTACTTCGACGACCGCGAGAGGAAGCTCGGGCTGCTGATGAGCCTGCTCGGGCGCCTCGAGGCCCTGCGCAAGATCCAGTGGACCGTGCGCTACCGCCTCAACTGATCGCGGTCGCGCATGACCATCCGCCCTCCGATGCGCTCGTAGAGCCAGTCGGGCATCCAGCGCATGAGGGCCATCCCCGCGGCGAGCTGCCAGGGGAAGCGGATCACCGACTTGCCCCGGGCGACGCCTTCACAGATGGCGCGGGCCGCGTCCTGCGGCTCCATCAGGAAGGGCATCTCGAACTTGTTCTGCGCCGTCATCTCGGTGCGCACGAAGCCGGGCTCGACGGTGCACACCGCGACTCCCGAGAGCCGCGCCTCGAGGCGCACCGACTCGAGCAGGTTGGAGACCGCCGCCTTGGAGGCCGAGTAGGCGCCGGCGCTGGGGCCCCCGCGCTGCGCGGCCAGGCTGGAGATGCCGACGATCGTCCCGGCCTTCGCCTCGAGCATCGGCGGCAGCAGGCAGTGCAGCCAGTGCACGATGCCGAAGACGTTGACCTCGAAGATGCGCCGCACCCGCTCGGCGTCGAAGCGCGTGAGCGGGAAGGTGGCCCCGGTTCCGGCGTTGAGCAGGGCCACGTCCACCCGCCCCCAGCGCTCGACGACCTGCTGATGGGCGCCGCGCACCGAGGCGAGATCCGCCACGTCGCCTTCGAGGACCAGTGGCTCGGCGCCGCGGCTCTTCACTTGCTGCGCGACCAAATCGAGCTGCTCGCGAGTACGGGCGAAGAGGGCCACCCGTCCCTTGGAGAGGGCGACCTGCTCCGCCAACGCCGCGCCGATGCCACGCGAGGCGCCGGTCACCAGGACGACGCGATCGGGGCCGAAAGGGCTCTTGCTCATGCGGCTGCAGTATCAAATCGGGGCGCCGCATCCCAGCGGCGAGGCGGCGGGCCCCGGGAGGGTGTGACTGGCGCGATGCATCGCCAGTCGCCACCCTGTCCCTCCAGTGAAGCGAGGGAGGGGCCTTCGTCAAAAGGCCGCCTGCGCGGTGAGCCCTGCCTGCCAGGCGTCGGGGTGCTTGGCCTCCTCCGAAACCTCGCCGCCGATGCCGAAAGACCAGTCGTAGGCCGCGCGCACGCCGACGCGGACCGGTCCATTGGTGAGGAACTCGGCGCCAACCCCGAGCGGCGCGATGAGCTGCAGGGCGCTGCCCAGCCCGAAGGCCGGGCTG
>JACRCT010000445.1 GCA_016218885.1 Deltaproteobacteria bacterium
CCGTCGAGGCCGACGCTCTGCATCGGGACGTCGTCCAGCAGCACCGCGCCCAGGTCGGCGCCATCGAGCTCGGATCCGTTCAGCTGGCGTCCGTTCAGCTGGCGTCCGTTCAGTTGGCGTCCGTTCAGCTGGCGTCCGTTCAGCTGGCGTCCGTTCAGCTGGCGTCCGTTCAGCTGGCGCCCGTTCAGCTGGCGCCCGTTCAGCTGGCGCCCGTTCAGCTGGCGCCCGTTCAGCTCCGTTCCATTGAGCGCGGTTCCATTCTCAACGATGAGAGCTTCCTGCGACGTTCCCAAGGAATCGGCGGCCACTTCGGGCTTGCTCTCCGAGGACGTGCAGCCGAGTCCCAATGAGAGCGCAAAGCACACTGCAGCTGCATTTCTGATTTGGTGCATGTGGCCTCCAAAATGGGGTCCGCCATCCGCCATCCAGGAATGCAGCCGATGTGCCGAGGATCACACACCAGTGATTTCGAGTGTTTGTCTCCTGCCATTGGGGAGTGCTTATCACCCGATGGGGTCTCGCCGATGACTCATGGTCGAGTCTACCGTGGCAGGTCTGCGCAGACCCGCGTGCCCACCGACAGATCCTGAAGGCTGGGCTCGACCAGCTCGCGATTGGTGCTGTTCCCGGAGATGGTCCCGAAGTAGTAGCTGCCGCCGCGAGCCAGGTGCTCACCCGGGCTCATGGAGGAGCGGGTCCACTCCCAGACGTTCCCCATCAGGTCGTCGAGGCCGAACGGGCTCCGGCTGCGGGGATGGGAGCCGACCTCGTCGGGTCCCATCGCCAGCGGCTCCTTTCCGTAGGTCTCGTCGTAGTTGGCGTCGTCGGGCTCGAGCAAATCGCCGTGGGGATACTCGCGATCATCGGCTCCGCGAGCGGCGCGCTCCCACTCCTGCTCGGTGCACAGCCGCGCCCGGGGGACACGCCCTGTGGAATCGAGCCAGGCGGCATAGTCCTGGGCAGCCTGGAGCGTGATGCCCGAGGCGGGGAGCCTGGTCCAGTCGTGCTCGGCTCGCGTCTTTCGCCCGTCATAGCGAATCTTCTCGCCCTCTCCAGCGGTGTAGGCGCGCGTCGTGGGCTGGATGCTCAGCTCCCAGCCCGCTGCCTTGGTCTGCTTGAGCTGCAACGCGCCCTGGAAGCCCGCGCTTCCCAAGCCTGGGAACCTCTTGGCCCGCTCGGACGGGGAAAGGGATCTCAGATACTCGAGCCACTCACCAAAGGTGGCCTCGGTCCGCGCGATGAAGTAGCCGGGCAGAGACACCTCATGCATGGGCACGGTGTGGAAGAAGTCGCGGCGCACTCTGTCCGCCGCCGCGCTCCCGAACAGAAAGCGGCCTGCCGGAACGTAGGCGAACCCCGCCGGCACTGCAGCCTCGTCGAGCAGCGCGATCGACGCCTTCACCTCCTCACCTCGGCGTGCCAGGAATGGCAAGCGCACGGTCGCCTTGCCGGGCGCAGACACGACGGCGATCCACGAGCCAGGTGACAGCGTGGCGCGAGTGATGGGCGAAGGCCTCTGTGGCATGGGCTCTCCCTCTGTCCGCGCGCCCTCCGGGCTCGTGGTGAGCGGGATGAGCTGCACCTTCGCTCCTTCGGGGCTGGTCGCCAGCGACAGATGGGCAGAGGCGGACCACTGAGCCTGCAGCGAACCGTCGCCGTCGTAGAGCTTGAGACGGGCGATCAGCTCGTCGCGCTGGCCCAAGCGCCGCTCTCGCTCGGCGAGCAGCGCGCGCTGGTGCAGGACGAGCGACAGAGCCCTCCGCGCCTCGTCCTGCCTGCCCCCCAGAGCGATGGCCGCCTCGAGCTGCTGGTTGGCGCTGGAGTAGGCCTGCTCGGCCTGGGCTGCGGCCTTGGCCGCCTTCGACCAGGAGGCCTCCCCCTGGGCGGCGTCCTGGGCATCGAAGAGCGAGAAGGCCTCCTGGCGCAGTTGGTCGCTGCGGGAGTGGGACTCCCGACCGGCCGCGAGGACCTGCTCTGCGCCGGCCACGGCCGCCGCCACCTTGCGGTCGAGCGCGAGCTTGGCCTCGAGGCGGATGCCGCCATAGGTTCCTGCGGCGGCCAGGACCCCGCCGACCAGCAGAACCGTGCGCCAGGTGCGTCGAGCGCGCATCGCCTTGTGCGAGGCATCGATGAAGGCTCGCTCGCGCGCCGTGAGCTCGTGCGGGTCGAGGATCGAGATCTCGGCCAGCTGGCGCGTGCTCCAGAGCCCCTCGCGTCGGCGCGCCATCCGCTCCCATTCGGCGATCGCCTGGAAGAGCCTCTCGCGCAGCGCTCTGACGTCCGCGTCCTCCTCGAGCCACCTGCGCAGCGTTGGCCATCCGTGGATCAGAGCTTCGTGAGCCACCTCATAGGCCGAGCCCTCGGCGGCATCGCCGGCGACCAGCAGCCTGCCCCGCACCAGCGCGTCGAGGGCGCTTCGGGCGTTCGGGTCATTGGCCCCCAGCTCCTCTTCGGTGCGCCGCGCGCGGGTCATCTCCAGCGTCACCAGCAGCGGCAGCATGCGGCGCGCCGCCTTCCTCTGCGCAGGGATCAGGCCAGCCAGCACCGCATCGCCATGGCGGGCCAGGGCGCCGGTGACGCCTCCGACCTCTTGAAGAGCCGAGGCGGTGATGAGCTGGCGCTGCTTGTCGCGCACCTCCCAGAGCTCCGCCAGGGCGAACTGCAGCAGCGGCAGGCCGCCTTCGGTCCGCGCACAGGAGTCGGTCAGCTCGTCGACCATCGCCTCCGACTCGAACTCCACCTGCTTGGCTTGCGCAGGCCCGGTGATGGCCTGGCGGATTCCCTCGCTGGAGAGCGGCCGCAGCAGGTGCAGCGCCCGCGTGACGCTGTCGCCCAGACCGGGAATGGAGGCCACGCGGTCGAGGAAGTCCCCGCGCACGGTGCACAAGAGCCGCAGCGATGCCGTGTGTACGGACAGCCAGCCGAGCGCCTCTCCGACCGCGGTGGCCTCCTCGGGGTCGCTGAGGGTGGCGAGCTCCTCCAGCTGGTCGATGAAGAGCAAAAGGCCCTGGCCTTGCCCCTGCGCACGGCGCAGCGCGTGGCCCACCGTCTCCCACTCGCCGCGAATCCGCCCGGCCAGCACCTCCTCGTCCTCCTTCAGGCAGGGAGCGAGAGCCTCCGCGAGCGCCGCCACGGGATGGCGGCCGGGAGTGAGGATGGCGTGCTTCCAGGTTCGCCCGTCGGCCAGGCCGCCTTCCTGGATGGTGGGGATGACGCCGGCTCGGCACAGAGAGGACTTGCCTACCCCCGACATGCCCGCGACCAGCAAGAAGGGCTCGGTCCGCAGCCGCTCGGCGATGGCGCGGATCTCCGGGTCGCGGCCGAAGAACAGCGCACGGTGCTCGGCTTCGAAGGCCCGCAGCCCGCGGTAGGGGTTCCCCACGGGGATCGCTGCGCCCCGCGCGCTGGGGAGCAGGGTCTCCAGCGCTTCGCGCAAGTATTCCGCGGTCGCATAGCGACGTACCGGGTCCTTCGAGAGGCAGCGAGTGATGACCGCCGCCAGCCGGGGGTCGATGGCCGAAAGCTCTTGGAGCGGGCGAGGCTCCTCTTGAAGCACGGCGGCGCGCAGCTGGCTCAGGCTGGGCCTCTCATGAGGCGCCCGGCCGGCACACAGCTCGTAGAGCACCGCTCCGAGAGAGTAGATGTCGGAGCGGAAGGTGGCGGGCTGACCGCACCAGACCTCTGGCGCCATGTAGGCGGGCGTCCCCATCCACCCGCCGCCATGCGTGAGCGTCGCCGAGTCCGGGCCTCCTTCGGAAGGCGCCACGAGCGGCTCGGCTGCGCTGGGGACCGACTCCGTCGACGAGTCCTTCGTAGCGGAGTCCAGCAGCTCGGCCAGGCCGAAGTCGAGCAGCTTGACCTCGCCTGTCGGGGCCATGAGCGCGTTGGCAGGCTTGATATCGCGGTGAACCACACCGCGCCGGTGCGCGGCGGCGAGGCCACGAGCCAAACCCAGGCCAATGGAGAGCACGTCTGCCGGAGACTGCGGGAGCGGAAGCTCGTCCAACGCCTTTCCCCGAATGAACTCGGAGATGAGGTATGGGCGACCGCCGACCTCGCCCACGCGATAGATGGCGACCACGTTCGGATGCTGCAGCCGGGCCACGGCGCGCGCTTCGGTCAGGAAGCGCTCTCGGCTGATGGCGTCAAGCGCAGGGACGTCGATGAACTTGGCAGCGACCGAGCGGTCGAGAAGCGTGTCGTGGGCCAGATACACCTGGCCCATCGAGCCACGGCCCAGAAGGCGGCCGATGCGGTACCCGTCGAACTCGGCAGGTGGGACCCACACCGCCTCGCCCACATGCGGCGCTGCGACAGGCAGCGAAGGCGCCGCGGTCTGCTTGGCCTCCTCGATGTCGCCTGGACGCTCGTCCATGGGTGTCAGTCCCACACGGGTCATGGAAGGGTTCGCCACAGCAAGAAGAAAGCCATCCAGCTGCCGGAACCCAGGTATCAGAGCGAGGCGTGGGTGTCCCCCAGCAGCCGCAGGGCGGGCGGCAGATTCTGCCGGGAGAGAGCTGTGCAGACCCTCAGCCCGATGTGTTGCAGGTGCCGAGGTCGGCGACCGCTCGAGCCCGCTCACGTCCTGGGGAGCAAGGGCCTCTCAAGGAAGGCCGGCGAGGCCTCCCGCGGCAGCCCTTGCCCGGGTCGTCGAGGACCGATGAGTACGACCGACCCCACCCACTCCGGAGGCTGCTCGCCGTGCGGCCGACGGATACCTGCTCATCCCATCCGCGCGAGCGCCACACTCCTGACGAAGCTCGCGACCAGGCAACGAAGAAGAGCACCTCTCCCGAGACTCGCTCCTGGGCCGAGAGTGCTTTGGGCTCCAGACCTCAGACTCCAGGCACTGCTTGCCCTGAAGCCCCGGGGTCTGGAGCCTGAAGCCCTGGCAACCCTCGTTGGCTCCGGCTTGGCCGGTTCTCGACGAGTCGAATGGATCACGCTTCTTGCAGTGAGGCAGGAGCATGAGCTGGGAATTGATCATCACGGGTCCCGGAGTCGCCGAACGCCGTCAGCCGTTGCTCAAGGAGGCCCCGGTCTCCGTCGGCCGGCTGAAGGAGAACGAGGTGGTTCTCCTGGCTGATGGCATCTCCCGCAAGCACGCCCGCTTTCTCTGCGAGGACGACGCGGTCGTCGTCGAGGACTTGGGGAGCAGCTTCGGAACCCGCGTCAACGGGAGCCTGGTGCAGAAACGCTGCGTCATGCACGGTGGCGACGTGGCACAGATTGCCACCTTCGAGCTGCGACTCGTTGAGGCGGCCGGAGCAGCCGACTCGGCGCCGAAACGGGAGGATTTCGTCGAGCTTCTGGCCCGAGACGTGGGCCAGAACCCCTACGCCTATCCCTCCGCGGGGCAAGCGCCTGGCCCCAATGTTTCCGGTTCGGTAGCTCCCCAGATCCTCTGCACCTTGTTCAAGGTAGCCGAGCGTCTCGCAGGGTCGCCCGAGGTGACCCCATTCCTGGCTGAGCTCGTCGAGCTCGCGCTCGAGGCGACAGGGTTCGACACCGGGCTCGCGCTGGTGCGCAGCCCGACCGGGGCCTTCGACGTGGCGGCGCGACGCGGCGTCCAGGCCGAGGCGACCTCGTGGTCGACATCGATCGTCAAGGAAGCCATCGGGCGACGAGCGACTCTTTGGGTCCAGGATCTGTCCCTCGATAGCCGGTTCAACAGCCGCGCTTCCGTGATGATGAGCGGCGCTGAGCACGTGCTGTGCGTGCCGATGATTCGTGGCGCTGAGCCCCAGGGCGCGCTCTATCTGTCGAGCAAGCGCTCGCGCTCGGTGACACCTGCGACGGTCGACCTGGTGACCGCCCTCGGTCACCTGGCATGGGTGGCACTCGACCGTGCGCGATTGACGGCTCACGCGCTGGCCGCCGAGCGCAGCCAAGCCCAGCGCCACGAGGCCATCGGGCGTCTGGCAGGTGGGTTGGCTCACGAGATGAACACTCCCCTCCAGTACATCGGCGACAACCTCTCCTTCATCGAGGGGGTCTCGGCTCAAGTCATGGACCTGCTGGCTGGCCATCGCCAGTGGGCCGCAGAGGCGATCGACGGGAAGCTGGACCGCGCCGCTCTCGACACCCTGGGCGCCACGGCGGCGGACGCCGACTTGGAGAGCGTGGCCAGCGCCCTGCCCTCGGCCTTCCAGAGCATCCGTGACGGAGTGGCCAGCGTGGCGAGGATCGTGCGGGCCATGAAGGAGCATGCGCAGCCCGACGTCCGCGAGATGGCCGCGGTCGACCTGAATCGCGCGCTGCAAGCCACCCTGGAGATCACCCGAAGTGAGTACCGTGACGTCGCGGAGGTGCAGGCCGAGCTCGGCGAGCTGCCTCGGGTCTGCTGCGCGCCCAGCGAGATCAACGAAGCGTTCCGGGAGCTCATCGTGAACGCCAGCCACGCCATCGCGGACGCGGTCAAGGGTACCGGCCGGAAGGGAACCCTTCGGGTGCGGACCGCGGCGGCCGACGCCAACGAGGTCTGCGTTCAGATCAGCGACGACGGCTGCGGCATCTCCGATGAGGACAAGAACCTGGTGTGGACTCCTTTCTTCACGACCAAAGAGGTGGGACGTGGAACCGGATATGGGCTGACCTTGGTGCGCTCTGCCATCGAGCAGCACGGCGGCTCCATCTCCCTCGAGAGCGAGGTAGGCAGAGGGACGACCTTCACCGTGCGACTCCCGATTTCTCCAAGGACGACCGCGCATCCTCCCCTAGCCCAACGGGCCGAAGACACCGTCGAGAGGGCTGCCGCCTCGCAGGCTGGCGAGAGCAAGGCCGTCACGGGCCCCGGGCGCTGAAGGTCCCCAGGCGCCCGACCCCACAGCGGGTTGCGCCGCGGCACGCCCGGGCTTTCAGCCGCTCTGGGGCCCCTGGCGTAGAGCCAAGGACAACCAAACCCGCTACGTCCCTGCTTTGCTTTCGGCGAGGCGACGATGGTGGAGAGCGTCGCGAATCGCGAAACAGAGAAGGACGGGATCGCAGGGCTTGGTGAGGAAACGAAAGACCTCTCCTTCGTTGATGGCCCTCACGGCCATGTTCATCGTTCCATGCCCAGTGAGCACGATCCTGGGAGTATTCGGCACCAGTGATCGAACGACCATCAAGAAGTCAGAGCCGGACATGCCAGGCATGCACTCATCGGACACGATGACGTCGATGTGCTCTTCCTCGATGATGCGCAGCGCGGCCTCGGGCGTCTCGGCGGTCAGGATCCGAATGGGCTCCTTGCGCAACACCAAGCGTATGCCCTCGAGAACGGCCGGCTCATCATCGACGAACAGGACGCGAGGCATGGCGATGAGGCCCATCCCGCCGTCACCCTGGCTACGGGGCGCCGCGGCATCGCGGCACTTGTCAGCACGAGCACCGGCGCCGTCGGAGGCGGGCGTGCCCAAAGCCTGCAGCCGAGCTGGCGACCAGGGAACAGGCTTGGCGGATGGATCCTTCATCTCGATGGCCTCCCCAGGGCGATGCGGTCCCTCTTTCCGGTTCTCTTCACTGTCTGCCCCCAGGCTCGGGCACCCCTGGGCCCTGATGCGCTCGCGGCGCGCCGTCAGCTCATCTCTGGCATTGCCTCCGCCAGGTCAGCATCGGCTGCAGTTCCAGTGCCAGCGCGTTGCTCGTCGCACGTCCTGGGGAGAGAGACTCGAGCCACATCCGTGCCTGGGGTCGCGTCGACCTCGCCTTCACGCTTCCGGATCAGATTTCTCGTATCTCCCTGCGGAGCACGAAGAGGGTGTCTGCCGCCCCACGATGTTCATTCACTCAAGCTCGCACCCATGGCG
>JACRCT010000439.1 GCA_016218885.1 Deltaproteobacteria bacterium
AAGCCGCGTCACACGGTGGCGTCAGCCCCGGCGGACTATGAAGAAATTTCCCGCGTGGCTTACGAGTTATACCTCACGCGCGGGCGGGTTGAGGGGCATGACGTGGAGGATTGGTTGGCTGCTGAAACGCTGGTGCGCGCTCGGTCAGGAATGTGATCTACGTTATAGAGGAGCGCGCGTGGAAGACATGCCCGTCGGGCACCAGGACGCGATCCTGAATCTGTTTGTCAACGGCGACCCCCGCGCTTCGGGCGGCTGGCGTCGGTCTTGGGCGATATCGTCCAGGGAGAGCAAGAAGCTCGTCCCGGTGGCCCCCGACAAGTCCGCGCAATCGGCGCCCAAGGAATCGCAGCGCTGCCACTGGTAGCTGAAGGCGAGAGGAGCAGTCCCGCTCCAGGTCCCTGGTGTGGCCATCAGCGTCTGCCCCTGGACCGGGCTCCCGGAAACGACAGGAGCGTCCAGGTTCACCGGCGGGCGGCCCGCCACGATTGGCGTCGGTTCGCTCAACGCCGCGCTCGCGCCGCCGGCGTTGCTTCCGATGACGGATACCCGCAGCGTGTTCCCGATGTCGCTCGAGCCGATCAGGTAGCTCGCCACGCCGGCGGCCACCGTCGAGCAGCCGCCGCCCAGCGCATCGCAGCGCTGCCAGGAATAGGCGTAGCTGATGACGGGCGTGCCGCTCCAAGTGCCCGAAGCGGCGGTCAAGGTCTCCCCGTCCAGGGCCAGACCAGCGATCGTCGGAAGCGTGAGGTTGACCGGCGCCGTCGCAGCGACCTGGGCAGTCGGAGCGCTCACCACGTCCGCGCTGCCCCACGAGCTGGTTGCCGTCACCCTGACGCGAAGCGTGCGGGCGACATCGTCCACGGAAAGCAAGAAGCTCGTTCCGGTGGCCCCCGCCAGGTCGGCACATCCGGCGCCCAGGGAGTCGCAGCGCTGCCATTGGTAGCTGAAGGAGATGGTTGGCGCGCCCTCCCAGGTGCCCGTATCACAGGTGAGCACCTGCCCGTCGACGGCAGCCCCGGTGATGGTCGGCAGAGCGCGATTCACTGGCGGCGAGCCGGTGATCTCCGCCGTGGGCTCGCTGGTGGCAGACGCCGCATCCACCACGTTTCTGGCGGTGACGGTGACGCGCAGCGTCGAGCCGATCTCGGCGAGGCCCGGCGTGTAGGTCGGGCCGATGGCGCCGACGAGGTAGGCACAGGCCTCACCTGCGACGTCGCAGCGCTGCCACTGGTACGAGACGCTCAGCTGCGGGGTCCCCCTCCAGGTTCCCGGGGTGGCCGTCAGAAGCTCGCCGTCCATGGGACGGCCGGCGATGGTCGGCACCGCCTCGTTGGAAGGGCCGATCGCGGCCACGACGGCGCTCGGCTCGCTGCTCACGGCCAGCGACTGAGTCTCGCTGCTCGCCGTCACCGCCACCCGCAGGCGCATGCCCACCTCGCCGGGCGTGAGCGTGTAGCTAGAGCTCGCCGCCCCGGAGAGCTCGAAGCAGGAGCCACCCCATGGCTCGCAACGCTGCCACTGGTAGGCGAAGCTGCGGACTGGGGGGCCGGCCCACTCGCCATGGGTGGCGGTGAGGATCTCGCCGTCGCGCGCATCGCCCAGAATGCCCGGCGGCGAGACGTTCGACAGCTCCAGGCGCTGGCAGGTGCGTTCGACACACACGTGGTCGGCAGCGCAGTCGGAGTCGGTTCCGCAAAAAGCCGTGGCGAAGAAGGAGACCTCACAGGCCGAGCACAGGGCGGCAAGTGAGGCGATGGCCACTGCACGGCGCATGGATGTTCCCCCGCCAGACTGGACTGCGCTGCGAGATTCGACCGAGCGATTCTCCCAGCTATGCCGAACCCCATACCCGACGACGCCCTTGCTCAACTCGAGGTTCAGCAGACCTTTCGCCGTCACCACACCACTTCTTCAGCGACTCCTCGCCTATCTCGGTTTCGCGATTCCCTTTCGCTATTCGCCGCCGTCAGCGCGAGCGTCCGCCGAAGCTCATCCGCAGCAATCCGGCGAGCAAGCTTCACCGCGCCCCCGCGCTCGCCTCAGCCGCAGCCCACCTCGAGCGGGGCCGGCGAGCCAGCGTCGACCATCGCCACGTCGTCCTGCGTGTACACGCGGTTGTCGGGCCATCCGCTGAAGTCGTCCTCGAGGATGCTCTCCGAGCGCGCTGGGATGGCGAGCCAAGCGAGAGGAGCGTGCCGTCCATGCCAGCTGCGAGGGGCCCACTCCTCGGCTGCGGCCGTCGTTGGCTTTCATGCTCACCTCCCCGATGCCAAGGTTGCGCCTTCGCTTGAGAAAAGCCAATGCTGCCCGCCGCGAAGTCCTCAGGTCTCTGGCGCGAGCGAATCGATAGAGAGGTCTAATCCGTCCACGGTTGCCAAGCGCAGAGCGTCCACGCTCCGGCGAGCCCGGGCCCGAATCCCCTCAGCGCTCGCGCGGAAACCGGCTACCTGCTCTCCCATGGCTTTGGTCTGGCTCACTCGCACTGCGCGCTTTCGGCCACGGTTGGCCGGGATTGGCCAAGCGCTCGCGGACCCGGAGACACACTTCAGGCCTGCGATGCTTTCCTCGAACCAGATCGTGGCGACCCAGCTTGCAATGAGCGCCGAGAAAGATCGGATAGTTTCGCCGCATCTTCTGGCGTCGCAGGGATGAAGCCGCTGTGGAGCTCGACGGCCCTGGTTCTCACGTGCTGACACGCGCAACTTGCGCGCCCGCCCCGCCCGCCGCCGAAGTCTCTTTCGCCTCATTCGCCAGTTCCTGACGCCTCCCCGAAGCGCGCTTCGGCTCCGCAGGGGCCCCTTCCTCCTCGTCCGCAGGAGGAGAGCGCGTGGCACATCGGCTGCATTTGGGCCGCGCACCCCGGAGTGAAGCACCCCAACCACCCTTCTTCAGGAGAAGCCATGCACGACCTGGATCGAACCCTTCAGGAGTCCAGCGAGACCTTCGAATTCACCGCCGAAGGCGAGTGGAACGAGGTGCTGCAGGAGGCCGAGCTCCAGGAGCTCGCCGCCGAGCTGCTCGAGATCAGCAGCGATCAGGAGCTCGACCGCTTCCTCGGCGGCCTCATCAAGAAGGTCGGCGGCGCGATCGGCAAGGTCGCGGTCAGCCCGCTGGGCAAGCAGGTCGGGGGCATGCTCAAGGGCCTGGCCAAGAAGTACCTCCCGGTCGCCGGCGCCGCGCTGGGCAACCTCATCGCCCCCGGCGTGGGCGGCGCCATCGGCGGACGGCTCGCCTCGATGGCCGGCTCGGCGTTCGGGCTGGAGACCGAGGGTCTGTCCCTGGAGGACCGCGACTACGAGGTCGCCAAGCAGTTCGTGCGCCTGGCTGCCGACGCCACCCGCACCGCGCTGAGCTCGCCCAACGCCGTCGACCCTGCCGCCGTGGCCCAGGCGGCGGTCAGCCGCGCAGTGCAGAGATACGCGCCCGGCCTGGCCATGGCCGCCCCCTTCAACTCCGCCACAGCCACCGCGACCCCCATCGGCGCGAGCAGCGGACGCTGGGTGCGCCGCGGCCGCCGCATCGTCCTCTACGGAGTCTAGCCACCATGCCCGCCGGCCCGCTCGCCCATCAGCTTCTGGCCCACGAGGCGCGTGCGCTGCTCACCCGCCTCGAGCTGGTCAAGCCGCTGGTGCTGCAGGAGACGATGCTCCCCGCTGCTGCCCCGACGTTCGCGGCGCAGGTGGCCATCGAGCGCCATCTCCAGCAGGGGCGGCGCCGGCTGCGCCGGCAGGTCCTCGACTTCCTGGCCTGGCTTGGCGGCGAGGGCCAGCAGGCGTCCCCCGCGGAGCAGCAGCGTCGCTACACCTTCCTGCGGCTGCGCTTCAACGTCGTGCTCTCCGAGCTCGACATCTTCTGCGAGTCGATGAGCCAGCGCAGCGAAGCC
>JACRCT010000448.1 GCA_016218885.1 Deltaproteobacteria bacterium
AAGACCCGTCCCGGGAGCGTGTCGAAGCGGTCCTCCTCGAGCGCCCTGATCGCCGCCGGGGAGATCTTGGTGACCCGGATCACGTCCTCGGTGGTCATGCCCCGCAGCTCCCGCTGCTGCGTGAGGTAGCGGCCGAACGTGTCCACTCACTGCTCCGGGATGAGCTGCGCCTGGCGGAGGCACTCCTCGGCCAGCTCGGTCTCTCTGGCCTTCTCCCGGCACGCGAGGAAGGCTCCCCTCGCGGCCGATCGCTCCCCCTGTTTGAGGAGGACCAGGGCACGACGGCGGTCGGCGTCGGGCTCGGATGGGCACTCCTTGCCGTATCTCTCGAGCAGGCGCAGCGCCTCGTCGAGCCTCCCCAGCCCATCCATGATCTCGGCCAGGTTGCGGTAACCCAGGCAGAACCGCGGATTCACGGCGACGGCCGCGCGCAGGTGCGCGATCCCTCCCTCGACGTCGCCCATCAGGTACTTGCACCAACCCAGGTTGTTCTCGGCGAGGTAGGGCTCGCGGTAGAGGAGATCCCCTTGCGCCTTCTCGAGGAGCGGCACGGCCTCGGGGCAACGCCGCTCCGCCACCAGCAGCGCCCCGAGGTTCACCCGGGCCTCGGTGAAGCCAGGCTCGAGCTCCAGGGCCTTGCGATAGTCGGCGATCGCCTCGTCCGGCCGGGCGAAGTAGAGATGGAGGAGCAGCCCCCGCAGGTTCAGGGCCTCGGCGTTTCCCGGGTCGGCCTCGAGCGCCTTCTCCACCTCCCCCAGCGCCGATCGGAAATCACCCGCGGAGAGCGACTGCTTGGCCAGGTTCTGGTGAACGGCGGCCGTCTCGCGGTCGTTGGCGGACACGGTCCGACACGCCGAGGCCAGGAGCACCAACAGACAGACCGCGAGCCCTCGCCCCAAGCTCACTCCGCCTCGACGTCGAGGTCGCGCTGCACGCCGTCGACCTGGCTGGCGTCGAGGCGCAGGTCGCCGAGGGGCTCATCGATGTGGACCTCGTCGCCCGCGATCGTCCCCAGCCCTACCACCAGGGAGAGCCGATCCTCCGGCGACTCGCTGGTCCGCTGCTTTCGCTTCACCGCCACCAGGGAGATCTTGTTCGCTCCGGGCCGGAGGCTCCGGGTGAGCTCCTGGACCACCTGCTGCTCGTCGCAGCGGATCCGGCGAAGCCACTTCTCGTTGACGAAGACATCGACGTCGAAGTCGGAGGAGCCACCAGCGCTCTCGCTCTCCGCGACCACGAAGTAGCGGTTGGCGAGGAGACTCGGCTCCGGAACCGGCGGGCTCGCCGCCTGCCGTGGCTCGGCCGGAGCACGCGGGGCCGCCGGCAAAGCGGGCCGCGGCTTCACCGTGGGGGTCCGCACAGAGGCCGACTTGCCCTCGACCGCGTACCCCGGTGCCTCGATCCGTACGTTTCCTGCCTTGTCGATCTCGACCTTCTCGACGCCGACGAACTCCTGGTTGCGAACCCCGTCGATGGAGACGCCGTTCAGGAAGACCTTGCCGGCGCCCGACGAGGAGGGTGAGACGACGAGCAAGAGCGCCGCGAGGAACGCGGCAGACCAGGCCCAGCGAGCCAGCATGGAACCACCTCCAGGGAGAGAGCGAATTGACGCCCGGAAGCCGGTCTCCCGTCAAGCTTCATGGATCCAGTCACACGCCGCGCGTCTCGGCGCCCCAGAGGATCTTGTGGAGCTGGAGCTGGAGCCGCCCATCGATCCCCGACTCGAGGAGCCACCGTGCGAGCTCCCTCGGCTCGACCTTGCCGAGGGCCGGAGAAAACAGCAGCGCGGCGAGCCGGCCCTCGAGCCCATGACAGCGGATCACCTCGGTCGACCACCGGAAGTCCGCCTCGGATACGATCACGAACTTCAGCTCGTCCCGCGGGGACAGCTCCCTCAGCCAGGAGAGGTGCTCCGCCGTGGCAGGAAACCCCGAGCCTGGGGTCTTCACGTCCACCACCTTGATCACCTCGGCGGGCAACCGGTCCCAGCGAACCTGGCCATGGGTCTCGACCGCGACCTCGTATCCACGCGACAGGAGCTCCCGGGCGAGCTCGGGCAGGTCGCGCTGCAGGAGAGGCTCTCCGCCCGTGAGAGTCACGTAACGAGCCGAATACCGGGCGATTTCGTCCAGGATTTCCGCTTGGCCGTGCTTCATCCCCCCGTGGAAGGCATAGGTGGTGTCACAGTAGGAGCACCGCAGATCGCAGCCGGTGAAGCGCACGAAGACGCACGGGCGGCCGGCCCGGGTGGACTCCCCCTGGAGCGAGAGAAAGATCTCGGAGACCGCCATCGCCATCGCCAGATCAACGCGGGCGACGGTCCCGCGACTCCAGCTCCCGCGCGAGGGGCCGGCGACCCTCGGCCCGGGACCCCTGGGGGAGGAATCCGGCATCGAGCCACGCACGAAGCCGGCGGTGCTCCCGCTGGACCCGCCTGGCGAAGCGCACCCAGCGAACCGGGAGCTCGCCTTCCTCGGCCAGCTCCCGATCGACCGCCGACGGCCCCGCGTTCCAGGCGGCCAGGGCCCTATCGTTGTCCCGGTAGCGCGAGTGAAGGCGTGCCAGATAGCGGATCCCGAGCCGCACGTTCCGGACCGGATCGGCCTCCTCGCCCTGGGGCGGCACCAGGTCGCGCCGCGCCAGCTCACGTATGGTCACTGTCCGGAGCTGCATCAGGCCCCGCGCCTTCCTCGGCGAGACGGCGTCCGGGCGGAAGGAGCTCTCCACCTCGATCACCGCGAGCACATAGAGGGGGTCGAGCGAGTTCGCCCGGCTCTCCTCGACCACCACCCGTGAGACCTCCCGTCGCACGTCCGGCTCGAGGGCCTCCCCGGCACGCCAGGCGATGTAGCTGTCCACCTCCTCCACCACCGGGTCGGGAGCGATCTGCGGGCGCAGCGGCGCCGGGCTCGGTGACAGGCGCAGGGGGGCTGCCGCGGTGAGGAAAAAGGCAGCACCAGCGGCGGCGGCGGTTCGAAATGGAAAGGCCAGCGCTGCCATCGGGTGCTCCGGAGGTCGGCCGTCCTGGCCCGGTCTCGACTGCCCATCCAGCGGGCAACCGGGGCACCATATGCTGGCAGGGGTCGGGGAACAAGCCACCATGTGGGACAACATCCTACCCACTCCGGGCTCCTGCCCGAGCTAGGCTGACCACCCATGTACCGGCTCGTCCGCGCCCTCCTCTTCGTCCTCGATCCCGAGAAGGCCCATGCGCTCGCCCTCCGGCTGCTTGCCTCGCTCTCGTGCCGCCCGGCCCTCGCCCGGTGGCTCCGGAGGTGGCTGGCTGCCGACTGCCGGCGGCTGGAGGTGAGGGCCTTCGGGCTGAGCTTCCCCTCGCCGATCGGGCTGGCGGCGGGGTTCGACAAGGGCGAAGGCGTGGCCGTGGGCCTCTTCGCCCTGGGCTTCGGCCACGTCGAGGTTGGCACCATCACCCCGAGGCCGCAGCCAGGAAACCCGTCGCCCAGGCTGTTTCGCGTGCCCCGACTGAAGGCGCTGGTGAACCGGATGGGGTTCAACAACGCGGGCGCCAGCGCGGTCGCCCAGCGGCTCGCCGCCCTGCCCTTCCGGCCAGGACCGCTCGGTATAAACCTGGGCTAGAACAAGGACACGCCCGCCGAGCGAGCGCCGGAAGACTACCTCGTGGCCTTCGATGAGCTGGCCATGGTGGGCGACTACTTCGTCGTCAACGTGTCCTCGCCCAACACCCCGGGCCTGCGGGAGCTCCAGGCCCCTGGAGCCCTCCGCGCGATCCTGGAGCCGCTGGTCGCGAGGGCCAGGGCGCGGGGAAACCCGCCTGTACTGGTGAAACTGGCCCCGGACCTCACCAATGAGGACGTCGATGGGATCGCCGAAGCGGCACGAGAGGCCGGCGCCGCCGGCCTGGTCCTCGCCAACACCACGCTCAGCCGCCCGCCAGGCACTCACGAGCCGGCAGCCAAGGAGCCCGGAGGCCTCTCCGGCGCCCCGCTGCTCCCCCGGACGATCGAGCTCGTCTCCCGCGTCTACCGCCAGCACGGTAAGGCCCTGCCCATAATCGGCGTAGGCGGAGTCTTCACCGCCGACGACGCCTACCGCCTGATCCGGGCCGGAGCCGTGCTGGTCCAGGCCTACACCGGCTTCATCTACGAGGGACCGACCTTCGCCTCGCGGCTTCAGTCCGGCCTCCTTGAGCTGCTCGACCGCGACGGCTTGGCCGACGTCAGCCAGGCCGTGGGGCGAGGGAACAGCTAGAGGCAAGGACTCGCTCGATGGCTTCGATACTTGGAGGCTTGGCGATGTGGTGCGCGAAGCCCGCTTCCGCGGCACGTTGCCTGTCTTCCGGGAGCGAATACCCCGTGAGAGCCACGAGCACCGCGTCTCGCAGGTCATCGTCAGAGCGTAGCCTCTGAGCGACCTCGTATCCGCTCATCCCTGGCAGGCCGATGTCACAGAGAACCACCTCCGGGCGGAAGTCCCGGGCCACCGCCAGGCCACTAGGACCGTCGAAGGCGATGCGCACCTCGTGGCCGTCAAGCTGGAGCAGGTCCTTGAGGCTCTCGGCCGCGTCCACGTTGTCCTCGATCACGAGCACTCGCCTGGTGCGGGCGGAGGGCTCGGGC
>JACRCT010000449.1 GCA_016218885.1 Deltaproteobacteria bacterium
GGGCGAGCCTGGCCGGAGTGGCCTTGCCCGTATTCCGGGCTTGGCAGACCGGGGGCATCGAGGGGGCGAGGGCGGTCTTGGGCGAGCTCGGCGCAGGCATTCAGCTGGCGATGATGCTCACCGGGTCGCCGACCGTGGCCGAGCTCGCGAAGCGGCCAGTGGTTCTGGGGCCGCGGTTGCGAGAGTGGATGGACGGCATCGACCCGAGCTTGGAGGGCAGCCGCGGGTCGTGACAGTGGGCTGGAACCGTGTGCTGTGGAGGGGATCGCATGGCTGAGAGCTTCTCGTCCAGGCTGCCAGGCTTCAACAAGCTCGCGTTCGAGGAGCGGCTCTCCCTCATCGCCAGCCTGTGTCGGCTCTCGCCGGAGGAGGCCGTGGCGTTGTACTCCCACGCAGATCTGCCCGTCGAGATCGCCAGTCAGATGATCGAGAACGCCATCGGCGTGCTCGGTCTGCCACTGGGGTTGGGGCTCAACTTCCGGATCAACGGGCGCGACTACCTCGTGCCCATGGCCGTCGAGGAGCCCTCGGTCATCGCCGCGGTGTCGCTGGCCGCCAAGATCGTCCGCGAGGCCGGTGGCTTCACCGCCAAGGCCGACGACGCCCTGATGGCGGCGCAGATCCAGGTCATGGACTACGGCGACCCCCTGCGCGCGGCCGAGGCGCTGCGCTCGCACAAGGATGAGCTGTTGACCCTGGCCAATAGCTTCCACCCCGCGATGCAGCGTCGAGGGGGCGGTGCGCGGGACGTGGAGGTGCGGCTGCTCGACGCCCCCGAGGGGCCGCAGGCCGAGCCGATCCTCGTGCTGCACCTGCTCATCGACACCCGGGACGCGATGGGCGCGAACCTCATCAACACCGTCGCCGAGGGCGTCGCGCCCATGGTCGAGGACCTGACCGGCGGCAAGGTCCTTCTACGCATCCTGTCGAACCTGTGCGATCGGCGCCTGGCCAGCGCGAGCTGTCGGATCCCCGTGGAGGCTCTGGCCGACTTCGGCATGACGGGCGCGGAGGTGGCGCGAGGCATCTGGCAGGCCAGCCGATTCGCCTTGGCCGACCCCTATCGCGCGGCTACGCACAACAAGGGCGTGATGAACGGGGTGGACGCGGTGGCCATCGCCACCGGCAACGACTGGCGGGCGATCGAGGCGGGGGCGCACGCCTTCGCCTCGCGCTCCGGCCGATATGGGCCCCTCTCGACCTGGGTCGTGGAGGGCCAGGAGCTCATCGGCAGGATCGAGCTGCCGCTGGCCGTGGGGACGGTGGGTGGGCCGATCAAGGTTCATCCGCACGTGCGCCTGATGCATCGCCTCCTGGGTGCCAAGAGCGCGCGCGAGCTGGCTCAGGTGATGGCGGCCGTGGGCCTGGCTCAGAACCTGGCCGCGCTGCGAGCGCTTGGAACGGTCGGCATCCAGAAGGGTCACCTGGCCCTGCACGCGCGTTGCGTGGCGGTCGAGGCCGGCGCCCGCCCAGAGCAGGTCGAGCGCCTGGCAGACCTGCTGGTGAGGGGAGGGCTGATCAAGGTGGAGAAGGCGCGGGAGCTCCTCCGGGCGATGCCTCCTCCATCGGCCACCGGCACCACCGGCTAGCTTGCAGGCGGGCACAGGGACAGGCGCAGCCGACGCAGAAGCGGTCGACCTTTTCAAGGAAAACCACGTTCGGCCCCAGGGAGTCTGGACGTCCCCCGGCCAGCGCAAATGCGGTATCTTGAGGGCCCTTTTTCCGGCTAGGCAGAAGGTCCCCCGGGGCGCTGTGGCACGGGTGGGTGTAGGAGGGCGCGTGAGTCTTGCCAAGGCATTTGCTCCAGGGAAGGTGATCCTCCTCGGGGAGCACGCCGTCGTCTATGGCTTCCCGGCGCTGGCCGGGCCACTGGAGCAGGGGGTCACCGTCACCCTGGAGAAGGGCGGGAGCGGCATCAGCCTCAAGGGAACCCAGGAAGGACCCTCCCCCATCGCCCATGCGCTGCGCAAATGCGCGCAGGCCTTCCACGTCTCCAACGTGGAGGTGGAGATCACCGGCGACCTTCCCCAGTCGGTGGGGCTGGGGAGCTCGGCGGCGGTGTCGGTGGCGCTGGTGCGCGCCTTCTCCGCGGCAGGGCAGATCAGCATGCGGCCGCAAGGGCTGCTCGAGCGCGCGCTGGAGCTGGAGCGTGATTTCCACGGCTCGGCCTCGGGCGTGGACCACAACGTCTCGTTCGAGCGGCAGCTCATCCGCTTCGTGAAGGGCCGACGCGGCCAGCCGGTCATCCTGCCCCGCCAGGTGGAGGCCGTGGTCTGGGTGGTCGAGCCGCGCGGCTCCACCCGCGAGCGGGTCGCCGAGATCAAGCGCAAGCAGGAGCTCGACCCGGAGCGCTCGCAGCGACAGTTCGAGCTGATCGGGGCTCTGGTCGACGAGGCGGTCGAGGCGCTGGAGAAGGGCGACCTGCGTGTGGTCGGCAAGGCGATGGACCAGAACCACAAGCTCCTGCAGGAGCTGGGGCTGTCCACGCCGGGGCTCGACGACGCCTGCGCCCGATTGCGGTCGATGGGCGCCTTCGGCGCCAAGCTCACCGGCGCCGGCGGGGGCGGGGCGGTGGTGGCGCTGTTCGAGGACGCCGACCCCGTCGTCTCGACCCTGGTGGCGGAGGGCCATCGCGCGTTCGTCGCACGCTGGGAGGCTGCACAATGAAGTCCACCGCCGTCGCCCATCCCAACATCGCGCTGGTGAAGTACTGGGGGAAGCGCGACGAGGCGTTGATCCTCCCTCACCAGTCGAGCCTCTCGATGACGCTCGACGGCTTGACGGCCACCACCACCGTGGAGTTCTCTGATCGCGCTGACGACGTCGCGCAGATCGACGGGCGCCGCCTCGACGGCGAGGAGCTCGCGCGTATCGTGCAGCTGCTCGACCTGGTGCGCGAGCGGGCGGGGTTCAAGCTTCGGGCGCGGGTGGCAAGCAAGACCGACTTTCCCAAGGCGGCGGGGCTGGCCTCCAGCGCCGCGGGAGGGGCCGCGCTGGCGGCGGCGGCGGCCTGGGCCGCGGGCCTGCAGCTCGAGCCCAGGGACCTGTCGATCCTCGCCAGGCGCAGCTCGGGCTCGGCCTGTCGCTCGATCCAGGGTGGATTCTGCGAGTGGAAGCGGGGCAGCGCCGCCGACGGCAGCGACTCCTTCGCGGAGCTGGTCGCCCCCGAGAGCCACTGGCCCGAGCTGCGGATGGTGGTGGTCATCTGTGCCGACGAGGCCAAGGAGGTCAGCTCGCGCGACGCCATGCAGCGCTGCGTGGAGACCTCGCCGTTCTTCGCCTCCTGGGTCGACGTTGCCGAGGCAGATCTGGTGGAGGCGCGCGCCTTGGTGCTTGCGCGGGACCTGCCGGCGCTGGGGGCGGTCGCCGAGCGCAACGCGTGGCGGATGCACGCCACGGCCATGGCGGCCAA
>JACRCT010000450.1 GCA_016218885.1 Deltaproteobacteria bacterium
CACGCCCCGCGGTCGAGACGGACGGCACCCCGTCCGAGGCTCCCGAGGGCAGCACCTACTTCGCCGTCAAGCTCGCCCTCGAGCGCGAGGTGATGGCTGCCTCGCGCGCCGGGCTGGACGCGGTGACGCTGCTGCCCACCGGCTGCTTCGGCCCCTATGACCACAAGGTCGGCACCGGCTTCTTCGTGGTGGCGCTGGCCAACCGCGCGCTGGCCGCCTATGTGGACGGGCGCATCAACGTGGTGGACGTGCGCGACGTGGCGGCGGCGCACGTGGCGGCGGCGCTCAAGGGCCGCCCAGGTGAGCGCTACATCCTGGGCGGGCACAACGTGCGCGTGCGCGAGCTGCTCGCGGGGATGGCCCAGAGCTTCGAGGTCGATCTCTCGGCGCGCCGGCTCGAGCCCGAGGAGGCGTTCCGCATCGCCGCCGAAGAGGAGGCCCGCTGCCAGGGCACTCCGCGCCGTCCGGCGCTCACCCGCGAGATGGTGGACATGGCCGTCTACGGCCAGTACGTCGACGCGGCCAAGGCCCGTGCCGAGCTTGGTTTCACCCCCCGACCGCTTCAGGAGACCCTCACCGGGTCCTTCGAGTGGTATCGGCAGAACGGCTACATCGGCCGGGCTGCCTAGCGGACAGACAGATAGAGAGAAAGAGGAGACACCATGGCCGTCGATCGCAAGCAGGTCGCTGACCGCGTCTACACCATCGTCGCCGAGCTGGCGAACTCCACGCCCGCCGAGGTCAAGGGCGCGGACCGCCTGCGCGAGGACCTGGGCCTCGACTCGATGCAGTCGATGGAGCTGCTCTCGCGCGTGAGCGAGGAGTTCGAGGTCGACCCCGACATGGAGAAGGTGATGAAGGTCAACACCGTGGACGAGGTCGTCTCGCTCCTGGCCGGTCACCTGAGCGCCTGAGCGTCTTCCTTCCTCAAGCCCGAAGCGCGGAGCCCTTCGTGAAGATCACCTTCGTCTACCCCTCCTTCGAGCGGCATGGTCAGGCGCACCCCGAGCTCCTCAAGTACGTCGCCTGCAACGAGTACATCGGGCCGCCCTCCCTGGGCATCGCCTCGGTCGCGGCGGCCACCCCCGAAGGCCACGAGATCGAGTTCTGGGACGACCGGGTACAGCCCTTCTCGGCCGACCACCAGGCCGATCTCTTCGCCCTGAGCTACTTCACGCCCGCCGCCACGCGGGCGATGGAGATAGGCGACGAGCTCAAGAAGCGGGGCAAGAAGGTGGTGATGGGGGGCATCTTCCCCTCGATGATGCCCGAGCTCGCCGCCCCGCACTGCGACGCGGTGGTGGTGGGAGAGGGTGAGCCGGTCTGGCCGCAGGTCGTGGCCGACGCCGCCGCGGGCCAGCTCAAGCCGCGCTACCAGGCCTCGGCGCCGGCCGATCTCTCGACGCTCAAGCCGCCGCGGGTGGACCTGTACCTCAACGCCGAGCGCGAGGGCTACCGGCCCGACGACTACCCGCTGCAGGTCTCGCGCGGGTGCCCTCTGGCCTGCGACGCCTGCGTGCTGCCCATCTACCTGGGCAAGAAGAGCCGCTTCTTCTCCGACAGCAACCTGACGGCGACGATGAAGGCCTTCGCCGAGCGCGGCAAGCTGGTGTCCCTCACCGAGGACACCTCGTTCTTTCCCGGCGCCCGCAAGAGCTTCCGCGCCTTCCTCGAGCTCGTCCTCGCGCTGCAGCGCGAGGGGGTGAAGGTGAAGCTCTCGTACATCGGCATCAGCATGCCGATGATCTTGAACCTCGACGCCACGCTGCTGGCGCAGCTCAAGGCCACCGGCATCGACCGCTTCTACCTGGTGGGCGGCTTCGACCCCATCACCCGCGATGCCTTCGGCAAGGGCGACCCCGCGGCGCTGGACAAGGCGACCCGCTGCATCCAGCGCTGCCATGAGGTGGGCATCGACCCCTACGTCTCGTTCCTGGCGGGCAACCCCGAGGATGACGAGGGCACCTTCGACCGCATGCTGGAGTTCGCGCGCAAGACGAAGATCGACCTCGCCGAGTTCTGCGTCTCCACGCCGTACCCGAACACGCCGTTCTGGCACCGCTACCTCAAGGAAGACCGGATCTTCGACCGCACCTGGAAGCACTACAACGACGCCAACGTGGTCTTCCGCCCCTACAAGATGAGCCCCGAGCGCCTGCAAGAGGGCTACCTCTACCTGTGGCGCGAGTTCTACAAGGGCCGCGAGACCGACCTGACGCAGCGCGACCACACCCGTCGCACGATCCAGTTCTGATGCTTCCCTAGCGTGCTCGCAACCCAGATTGGCCACCATCTTGCCAAGACCGTTCAGCCCGAGCGTAGGTCGAGCTTGCGAGACCGGAGTCGAGGGCCCCTCGACTCCGCAGCCGACGAATCGTCGGCTGCTACGCTCGGGGAGACCGGATCCTCGATTCTTCTCAGGACTCTTGGAGCACCACACTAGGACGAGGCCGCCCGCATGAACGCGCCGACGACGACGAATCCACAGCTCGACCCCGTCAGCCGCACCTTGGGCGACGTTCGCGCCGTCGCCGACGGGCTACTGCGCCCCGCAGTGGACCAGAGCGAGCTGGAGACCGTGGACGCGGTGTTGCAGGCGGTGCGCACCTGGGGCTCCAGGGAGCTGGACTCGGCCAAGACCGACGCCGAGGCGAAGATCCCCAAGGCGCTCTACGAGCAGGCAGCGGAGCTGGGGCTGTTCGGGCTCACCATCCCCCAGGAGTACGGGGGCGCGGGCCTGTCGATCCTCGCCGCGGGGCGGATCACCGAGGAGATGGCTCTCTACGACCGCTCGGTGGCCACCGCCATCGGCCTGCACAACGGGCTGGGGCTGCGCGGGCTCATCCGCTTCGGGTCGCCGCAGCTCAAGGAGCGCTACCTGCCGGATCTGGCCACCGGAAAGCGCATCGCCGCCTTCTGCGCCACCGAGCCCAACGCCGGCTCGCACATCGCCGGGGTCAAGACCGTTGGCGCCTGGGATGGCGGCCAGCGGCTGACCGTCAACGGCGAGAAGATCGCCGTCACCAACGGCGGGGTCGCCGCCGTCTACACCCTCCTCGCCAGCACTCCGGGGCTGGGGGGGGCACGCAAGGGCTTCAGCCTGCTGCTCGTCGACCGCGGCCTGCCGGGCGTCGCCGTAGGCCGCGAGGAGCACAAGCTGGGGATGAAGGGCTCCTCCACCACCTCGCTCACCTTCGACAACGTGGCGATGGGGGTCGAGCAGGTCATCGGCGAGGGCGGCAAGGGGCTGGACCACATCGCCGAGGTGCTCGCCTGGGGCCGGACCCTGATGTCCGCCGGCTGCGTGGGCACGGCGCGCGAGGCCTGGCGGCGCACCGCCGAGTACGTGCAGACCCGCCACCAGTTCGGCAAGCCCATCGGCGCCTTCGATCAGGTCCGCGAGAAGATCGCCCAGATGCGCGCCCGGCTCTACGCCGCGGAGTGCCTGGTGCGCCTGACCACGCTGCTGCCCACCCACCACGGCTCGGACATCATCTGGGAGTCCTCCATCGCCAAGGTCTTCTGCTCGGAGATGGTCTTCTCGGTGACCGACGACGCCATCCAGCTGCACGGCGGCTCGGGCTACATCGAGGAGACCGGCATCTGCCGGCTGGCGCGCGACTGCCGGGTGACGCGCATCTTCGAGGGCGCCAACGAGCTGTTGCGCTTCCACATCAGCGCCCAGGGGCTGGGCTACCACGCCACGCTCGCCCAGGCGCCCGCCCTCGCCGGGCAGATCGACGCGGCCCTGGCCGAGCCGGCTCGTCGCTTCGACGAGCTGCGCGCGCGCCTCGCCGAGGCGCTGGCCACCATCCGCAAGCGCTGGGGCCTGCGCACCGCCGAGCATCAGCTGGCGCTGGCCCGCGCCGCCGATGCCGCCATCGCCGTCTTCACCACGCTGGCGGTGCTGCTGCGCACCGACGGCGAGCTGCGGGTCGCCGGGGCGGGGGAGGCCGAGAAGGCCCACCTGCTGCGCCTTTCGCGCTACGCCTGCCAGATGCTGGAGCGCAGCGCGGAGGAGGCTCTGGCGGCCGCGGGGCGCGAGGCGGACGAGGAGCTCGTCCGCGGCTTGAGCGAATACGAGTACGCCCGAACCGGGCCCACCGCGTGAGCGCGTGATCCATCCACCCTTGCAGTCGATGTCGCCTGCATCTCAAGTGAAGGTTTCCGTCGTGACCAGGCCCATCCCCGAAGCCGCCCGAACCCATTCGCCGGCCGGCCCCACCATCCCGCAGGCGATCCGCGACACCGCGGACGTCGAAGGCGGAGTGCGCTTCCTGCTGCCCGAGGGCGGCGAGCTCTACTACACCCGCGCCGAGATCTCCGACGCCATCGACCGCAGGGGGCAGCACCTGCTGGCCCGCGGTCTGAAGAAGGGAGACAGGCTCGGGCTGGTGCTGCCGCACAACCACGAGTTCGTCCTCAGCTTCATGGGCGCGCTGGCGGTGGGCGTCATCCCCGTGCCGATGTACCCGCCCTTGAGCCTGGGAAAGCTCGATACCTATGTGACCACGGCCGAGCACATCCTCGACGCCGCCCATGCCAAGGCGCTGCTCACCGAGAAGAAGGTGCAGGGCGTGCTGTGGTCGCTGCTGGACCGGGTCAAGAGCCTCGAGGCCATCCACTGCGTCGAGGACATGGAGGGCCCCGCATCGGGAGAGCGGCCGGACGTCTCCCGCGTAGCGCTGGACGACGTCGCCTTCCTGCAGTTCACCTCGGGCAGCACCTCGGGGCCCAAGGGCGTGGCGGTCACCCACCGCAGCCTGCTGGCGAACCTCCACTCGATCATGAAGTTCGGCCTGCGCATCGACGAGAACGACGTCGCCGTGAGCTGGCTGCCGATGTACCACGACATGGGCCTCATCGGGATGATGCTCGCCCCGGCGTGGTACAGCGTCCCCACCGTCTACATCCCCACCCTGACCTTCGTGAAGCACCCGGCGATGTGGATGGAGACGGTCCACCGCTTCCGCGGGACCTGCACCTTCGCCCCCAACTTCGCCTTCGCGCTGGCCCGGCGCCGGACGTCCGAGGAGAAGTTGGCCAAGCTCGACCTCTCCTGCCTCAAGGCGCTGGGCTGCGGCGCCGAGCCGAACCACCCCACGACCCTGCGGGCCTTCCTCGACCACTTCGCCAAGGCGGGGTTGAAGCCGACCGCCCTGCTCCCCTGCTACGGGATGGCCGAGGCGACGCTGGCCATGACCTTCAATCCCCTGGGCGAGGGCCTGCGCACCGACCGCGTGGACGCCGAGTCGTACCAGGGCAGAGCGAAGGCGGAGCCCCCCGCCTCCGACGCCCCGGCGGAGAGGGTCCTGGAGTACGCCTCGTGCGGCTTCGCCATGCCGGAGCACGGCATCAAGATCCTCGGGGAGGACGGCCGCTTCCTGCCCGACCGCGAGGTGGGCGAGGTCGTCTTCCAGGGCCCGAGCATGGCCGCCGGCTACCACCGCCAGCCCGAGGCCTCCAAGGAGGTCTTCAAGGCCGACGGCCTGCGCACCGGCGACCTGGGCTACCTGGTGAAGGGCGAGCTCTTCGTCACCGGGCGCAAGAAGGACATCATCATCCTCAACGGCCGCAACTACGATCCCCAGAGCGTCGAGTGGGAGGTGGCCGAGGTCCCGGGCATCCGCAAGGGGAACGTGGTGGCCTTCTCCAGGCCCACCGAGACGACCGAGGAACTGGTCGTGGTCGCCGAGAGCAAGGAGCCGGACGGGGAGGC
>JACRCT010000441.1 GCA_016218885.1 Deltaproteobacteria bacterium
GGAGGTGCTGGTGCACGGCCTGGATCTCCGGCACCCGCTCGGAGTCCGGCGCGCCATGCCCAAAGAGCGGAGCGCGATCGCCCTGAAGCTGCTGGGGACCACGAAGCCGGGCGGGTTCGTGCAGAAGGGCTGGCGAGAGGGGCTGCGCTTCGAGGCGACCGACGACACCTGGTCGCTCGGCCAGGGCCCGGTGCTCCGCGGGCCCTCCGACTCCTTGATGCTGGCTCTCACCGGCCGGGTCCCGGCGCTCGACGAGCTGCAGGGCGAAGGCGTGGCGATCCTCCGAGAGCGGTTTCTTACCCGGAGGTCGAAGTAGCGCGGCCCACCTCGGGCCAGCTCCGCTCGCGTTCGGTTCCGATTCGAGGAGGTTCGATGCGCATCCCCTTCCTGCTCGCCCTTCTGCTGGTCTGCGGCTTCCCGGACCGGAAGGCGGCGGTCGCGGCGTACACCCGCGAGCTCGACCAGTCGGAGCCGGCCGCGGTCGAGGGGCTCGCCCGGGAGTACCTCCAGGCGCGGCTCACTCGCCTCAAGGACGAGGGCGCTGCTCGCGGATGGACGGACGCCGAGCTCGCTGCCGAGCAGCGCGCGCTCGCGCGGCTCGTCGGCGTCGGCCCGTGAGCACTGCTCCGGGCGGCTGACTGGCCTGGCGACCTCGCGGGCGAGGTCACGGGTGGGCCATCCCGCGAGGCTGGCGCGGTTGAATTCCGGGAGCCGTTCGCGCTACTGCTGGCGCCATGTACCGAACACAAACGCGCCTGCGCCGACCCGTGCACGTCCACTTCCCGAGCGGCGACGGCCGCGTTCTGCTCCGCACCGAGCTCGACTGGGACAAGGACGTCGAGCCGGTCTCGGTCTCGCCCGACGGGACCCGCCACGAGTTCCTGCTCGAGTCCGACCGACCGTTCCTCTACGTCAAGCCGTGCCTTCGGCGGGGGGCAGAGACCGTGTGGGCCACCGGCCCCAACATGCTGGTCCTGCTCACCACCGACGACGCGCGTCTCTCGTATCCGTTCTTCGACGCCGAGACCTCCACCGGGACGATGACCCCCGTCATCGAGGTCCCTGGCCCGGACCGGACCTACAAGCTGCGGGCCTACCTCCCGCCGGGGTACGGCAAGAACCCGTTCAAGCGCTTCCCGGTCCTCTACATGCAGGACGGCAAGAACATCTTCTTCCCGGACGAGGCCTTCGGGAACCGCGAGTGGCAGGTGGACGAGTCCCTCGACCTGCTCGACGACATGAACGCCGCCGACAAGTGCATCGTGGTGGGCCTGCACTCCGAAGACCGGATGCGCGACTACACCCGGCCCGGGTACGAGGCCTACGGCCGCGCCGTGGTCGACTCCATCAAGCCCTTCATCGACCGGACCTACCGCACGCTCCCCGGGCGCGGCGAGACCGGGCTGATCGGCTCCTCCCTGGGCGGGGTGGCCTCCTTCTTCCTGGGCTGGCAGTTCCCGGAGACCTTCGGCTTCGCCGCCTGTCTCTCGAGCACCTTCTCGCACAAGGACGACCTGATGGACCGGGTGCTCGCGGAGCCCAGAAGAGAGACGCGCTTCTACCTGGACTCGGGCTGGCCGGGCGACAACTACGAGGTGACCCTCGCGATGTCCATGGCGCTGATCGAGCGGGGCTACGTGCTCGGGCGGGACGTCGTGCACTTCGCCTTCCCTCTCGCGGAGCACGACGAGGGCGCTTGGGGCAAGCGGCTGCACCTCCCGCTCCAGCTCTTCTGCGGACCCATCGCCACCGCCGCGCGCGGGCGCTTCGTCTGATCTGATCTGAGCTGAGCGGAGCGGCGCCACCGACCGCCGCGGTCGATGCCCCTGGCCGGGTGCCGGAGCCCGCCGCGACCGCGCGTGGACAGCGCCCGGGCAGCGGGAGGAACATCCCGCGAGCTCAAGGGAGGCCCAATGCGCCGGAGCGTCTCGAAGGTCGTGGGTGTGGCCGTTGCCGTGGTCTGCGCCTGCGACCGGCCGAAGCCCCAGCCGGAGAGTCCTCCGACCGCCGCGGCCACCCCTGCCATCCCTGCTGCCCCTGTCGTCGCCGCACCCGCGGCGAGGCCGCCTCCGGTGAAGGTGGGCGGCAGGTCGTTCCGCTTCCCTGACGCGGTCACCGAGCCGGCTTCGGGTCGTTCAGTCGAGGCGCCGATGAGCCTCACCGCGTCCGACGGGACCGGGCTGCGGCTGGTCTCGCTCGACGCCCGGGCCGTGGTGCAGGAGCCCCTCGCCTTCACCGAGCTGCGGCTGGCTTTCCAGAACCCGCAGGACCGCGTCATCGAGGGGCACTTCCGGATCACCCTGCCGCAGGGCGTCACCGTCAGCCGGTTCGCGATGCGCAACGACGGGAGCTGGCAGGAGGGTGAGGTGGTGGAGCGGCAGGCGGCGAGGCGGGCCTACGAGGACGCCCTTCACCGCCGGCAGGATCCGGCGCTGCTCGAGCAGGGCGCGGCCAACGAGTTCACCGCGCGGGTCTTCCCCATCCCGGCGCACGGCGTGAAGGAGCTGATCGTCTCCTACTCGCAGGAGCTGCCCTCCCAGGACTCCGGCTACACGCTGCCGCTGCGCGGGCTGCCGGAGCTGGGCAGGCTCGACGTGGCGGTGGCCGTCGCCGGCGCGGGCCCGGAGAAGCTCGAGAAGGCCCAGTTCATCCCCACCGCCGACTTCGAGGTCCCAGCCGCCC
>JACRCT010000446.1 GCA_016218885.1 Deltaproteobacteria bacterium
GAACTCGGCCATCTGCGGCGTGACCGTCTTGTACTTGATCAGGTCCTCGATCGTCAGCGTCTCCCTCTTGAACTTGCGGATGGTGACGCAGGGGCCCTTGAGCGACAGCGGAGGGATGATGGCATTGACGCGGCTGCCGTCCTTGAGCCGGGCGTCCACCAACGGGGAGGACTCGTCGATGCGCCGGCCGATGGGAGCGACGATGCGCTCGATGACCCCGAGCACCGCCTGGTTGGAGGAGAAGGTGCGCTCCGAGAGGCTGATCTTGCCCTTCTTCTCGATGTAGAGCTGGGTGGCGTGGTTCACCATGATCTCGCTGATGTCGTCGTCAGCGAGGAAGGCTTCCAGCGGACCGAGCCCCAGTGCCTCGTTGAGCACGTCCGTGACCAGCTGCTCGCGATCCACCTCCTCGTCGAGCTCGCCGTCGACCTCCATCTGGTCGAGGATGTCGCGGATCGACTTCTCGGTGCGGCTCCACAGCTCCTCGTCGCCGAGCTTGTCGATGTCCAGCCGGCGCAGGTCCATGTACTCGATGAGCCGGTCGTGGACCTCCTTCTGCAGCTGGTTGTAGCGCACGATGCGCGGGTCGAGCTTCCGCGCACCATCGCGCGACTTCATGATGTTGCGCTTGGGCTTGCCATCCCCGGAGCCGCCCGCGTGCCCGCCACGGGCAGCCAAGGGAGCGGGCCGATTGGCCAAAGGGGCCGCAGGGCGGCCGGACCCGGCACCCCGGCGCGAGGGAGGCGCCTCCTCCTGCTCCTCCTCCTCGGGCGGCGGCTCCTCTTCCTCCTCCTCGGGCGGCTCCCCCTCCTCGTCCTCAGGCGGCGGCTCCTCTTCGTCCTCGGGAGGCGGCTCGTCCTCATCCTCGGCTGGAGCCTGGGCCTCTTCGTCATCGGGGGGAGCATCCTGCTCCGCGTCGGCTTCACCTTCGGCGGGGACGTCCTCGTCCTCCCCCATCACCGAGAGGATGTAGTCGCCGACGTAGATCTTGTCCGTGGGCCGGACCACCTGCGGAGCGCTGATGCGCTTGCCATTGACGAAGGTGCCGTTGGTCGAGCGCAGGTCGAGGACGATGAGCTTTCCGTCCTTGAAGACGATGCGGCTGTGGTGCTTGGAGATGTTGCCCTTGGCCAGGACGATGTCGTTGCCCTGGACGCGACCGATGTTCACCTCCTTCTTTTCGAAGATCTCGGTCCGGCTCCCCCCGCCCTTCTCAGCGATGACGCACTTGAACATGCCTAGAGCCTCCGGTCGCGGGGTCGACCCGGTTCACGCGTCAGGCGCGCAAGGAACGCAGGTCAAGCTCTCGAGACCTGCTAGTCGAAGATGCCGAAGGTGACCTCGTCGCGAGCCTGCTTGTAGCGCATCTTGATGTCGTCGATGAGCTTGCGGATGCGCTCGGTATCGGGGTTGACGATGCGCGGGGTGACGAAAACCACCAACTCTCGCTTCTGACCGCTGAAGCCACGGTTCTTGAAGAGCTCGCCGATGATGGGAATGTGGCCCAGCAGCGGGAACTTGGCGACCGACTTGTCCTCATCGTGCTCGAAGATGCCACTGAGGACGATGGTCTCGCCATGGCGAACCGTGACGCTGGTCTTGACCCTGCGGGTGGCGAAGCCGGGGATGGTGATGCCGCCGAAGCTGACGGTGACCGCCCTGTCGACCTTGGAGACCTCAGCCTCGATCTCGGTCTGGATGTTGCCGTGACGATCGGCGGTGGGGCGGATGTTGAGCTTGACGCCGAAGGGCTTGAACTCGACCGTGGCCTGGTTGTTGGTGATCAGGGGAATGGGCAGCTCACCGCCCGCCAGGAACTCGGCCTTCTCTCCGGAGGCACAGACCAGCTTGGGCTGGGCCAGCAGGCGGCCGTAGCCGTCGTTGAACATCAGACCGAAGGCGAAATCGGACTTGCCGGTAACGTTGAAGGTGAACGGCATCGTGGCCGGCGCGTCGCTGAGCAGGTCCGGCTTGTTGAACGTCAAGGACGCGGTGGCGTTGCCGTCCTTGATGTCCAGCGGCCACTTGATGCCGATGTTGTCCTCGTTCTTGCGGCGGATCTCGACGAATTGGACCTCGGTGAGGACCATGCGCTTGATGCCCACCACCAGGAGGTTCTCGACGCTCTCGCCGATGGCCTTGGTGATGAGCTCAGCCTTCTGCAGGTCCTGCTGGCTCTCGACGCTGCCCTCCAGGAAGAGGGTGGTCCCCACCACGTTGGCCTGCACGTTCTTCAACCCGGCGCGTTGCAGGGCGGCGTTGAGGTTGTTGGCGACCAGCTTCTTGGCGTTGGGGGCCACCTTCACGAAGCTCTTCACCTGTGCGTAAAGGGTGGCGATCTGGTTGACGCGGTCCGCGTCGTCGGTGGTGTAGGCGTAGCCGTCCAGGAAGATGCGGTCGCCAACCATGCGCACGGTGATGCCCTCGCGGTCGCCCAGGAGCTTCTTGATCTCCTCGATGACCTCGTTGGGGTCCTTCTTGCGCACTCGGATGAGATAGCTCAGGCGCGAGCCGTTGGACTTCCAGATCAAGAGGGTGGTGCCACCCTCGGCCTGACCGACGATGAGAAGCTGGCTCGAGTTGATGGGCTTGACGTCGGCAATGCCGGGATCGCCGATAGCGATACGGGCGATGCCAGGGATGCTGAGCACCTTCTGCGTCCCGACGCCGATGGCGATGGTCGAGTTGTCGTCCTGAGGATAGGCGGGCGCAGCCACCGCGAGCACGACTGCGACGGCGAGGGCACGGGGCAACAGGCTGTGGGCCATCGACATCTCTCCTTGCGTCCTGCGTGGTTGCTGCGGTTCTAGCACCGCTCACTGTCGATCCCCAGGCCTTGCCAGGGTTTTGCCCTCGTGAACCTCACGATGGAGCGGTCATCGCTTGGCTGAGCGTCCACCACACACCCCACACCGTCCCTACCGCGATGGCGACACCATAGGGAATCTTCGTCCGCTCGGGCGGAATGGTGTCCGGTTTGATGACTCTCGCCTTCTGCAGGGCGCTGCGGGCCATCCCCCCCAGTGTCTTCAGGAGCTTGCCCTGCCAGGCCAGCACGATCAGCGCTTCCATCCCGCCAACGACGGCAATGAAGAACAAGCAGGGCAGGACCATCGGGTAGCCGGCTCCCGCCCCGACCGCGGCGGCGAGCTTGACGTCACCCTCCCCTATGCCGCCGGTCAGATTCATGATCCAGAAGATGCCTCCCAGTATGACGAGGCCCAACAGCCCGCTGGCCAGCCCGAGCCCGGTCGGCCCGCCCCACCAGGCCTCTGCACGCAGTCCCCCGGCGAAGCGCAGCAGCAAGCACAAGCCCATCGTGGGGAGGGTGACCCAGTTGTAGATTCGGCGAGTGCGCAAATCGCTCACCACGGAGACGGTGAGGGCCATCCCCAGAAGCACGTAGATGGCTATCTGTGCACCAGTCATCGGCATTGCGCAGGAAGGGCGTGAGTAGACCAAATAGCCCCTCCTCGGTCAACGCTACTGTCGGGATTTCGCCAAAGTTCCGGGGCGGATGCCCACGCTGGCGTGCCATCGTGGCTCAGCGCGTCATGGCTACCCGACAGCGCGCCTACTGGGGTCGGCCCGAGGCAGGGATTCCCGAACCGGATCGCTGGAAGTCGACGTAGATCTCGCCCCCCTCCTGGCGTGCGGAGTAGGGCGACTTGGACTTGAGAGTGATCTCCACGTGGACGGCATCTCCATGCACGGTCGGCGAGACCATGGCCACGGGCCCCTCGAAGAAGGAGGTATCGAACGGGCGCCGATTGTTCTTCCGTCCAATGCGGGTATCGATGAGCTTGAGCAGGATGACACCGGGATGCGTCTCGCCGATGGAGTAGCGCACCGGTGAGTCGGTGCGCACGAAGATACGCGACACATCGTCAAGCTGCTTGAATCCCACGGCCTCGACCGTACCCGCTCCCGCGGCCGAGACCTGTGCCTCGTCGGCAGCGCGCGCGGCCGCAGACCCGGCGGCACGATGCTGCTCCTCGGCGGCGGCCCGTCCAGCTTCCTCTGCAGCCTTCTTCTCGGCGATACGCCTATGCCGCTCGGCCTCTTCGGCCCGCTTCCGCTCCTCGGCAGCGACCCGAGCAGCTTCCTCCGCCGCCTTCTTCTCTGCGAGCCTACGCTGCTGCTCGTCCTCGACTGCTCGCTTCTTCTCCTCTGCCGCGAGCCGCGCTGCCATCTCGGCGGCCTTCCTCTCCTCGAGCTTGCGCTGCCGCTCGACCTCGTCGGCCCGTCGCTTCTCCTCGGCGGCGAGCCGCGCGGCCTCCTCGGCAGCCTTCTTCTCGGCGAGCCGACGCTGTCGCTCGGACTCTTCGGCTCGCTTCTTCTCCTCCGCCGCCATCCGCCCTGCCTCGTCGGCGGCTCTCTTCTCCTCCAGCTTTCGCAGCCGTTCTACCTCCTCCGCCTTCCTCTTCTCCGCTGCTGCGACTCGCGCCGCCTCCTCCTCGGCCCGCTTGCTCTCTGCTGCCGCGAGCCGCGCCGCCTCCTCTGCCTTCCTCTTCTCCGCTGCCGCGACCCGCGCTGCCTCCTCAGCCTTCCTCTTCTCCGCTGTCGCGAGCCGAGCCGCCTCCTCCTCGGCCTTCCTCTTCTCTGCTGCCGCGAGCCGCGCTGCCTCCTCCTCGGCCTTCCTCTTCTCCGCTGCCGCGAGCCGCGCTGCCTCCTCCTCGGCCTTCCTCTTCTCCGCTGCCGCGAGCCGAGCCTCTTCCTCGGCCTTCTTCTTCTCCGCCACTGCGAGCCGAGCTGCATCCTCGGCCTTCTTCTTCTCCGCCGCTGCAAACCGAGCCGCGTCCTCCTCGGCCTTCTTCTTCTCCGCCGCTGCAAACCGAGCCGCGTCCTCCTCGGCCTTCTTCTTCTCCGCCGCTGCAAACCGAGCCGCGTCC
>JACRCT010000452.1 GCA_016218885.1 Deltaproteobacteria bacterium
CAGCTCCTCCACGCTCTTGAGCAGCGCCAGGTTCTCCCAGACCAGCGCGGTCTGATCGATGAAGAAGGCGAAGTAGGCGAGCTGGTCGGTGAAGACCGGCGCCCGGTTGTAGCGGTTATCCGCCAGGATCAGCCCCATCGTCTTGCCGTGCGGCTTGAGCGCCGCCAGCACGAACTCGCCGCTGGCGTCCAGCGCTCGCAGGCCCGCGTTCTGGGGACGCGGTCTGCGGAACAGCACCGGCTGCTTGCTCGAGAGGGCCTGCTGCAGCTCGTCGCCCTCCTCCGGCGCCAGCGAGATGCCCTGCACGAACTGCTGGAAGCGGGTGTCGAACTTGCGGTGCGCGTAGTCCTCGATCAGCGCCTCGATGTCCTTGTCCTCGTACTCGATGGCCTCCCAGATGCGATGGGCGTCCTGCTCGTCGTGCGGGCCGATGCCCTTGGAGCCGACGAAGGCCTGCCGCGCCTGATCCCAGACGAAGAGCGCGGCGCGGTTGAAGCCCAGCGAGTAGCCGGAGGTGATGCCCGACAGGAGGATGTAGAGCGCCTGGTCCACGTCGGTGGACTGGAGCATGAAGTTGGTGATGGTCCGCAGCGTGGCCAGGTTCGAGGACTGGAAGGCGAAGCTCTGCAGCAGCTGGCTCGACTCTCCCTGGGCGAAGAGCGCCTCGACGATCTGCTGGGCGACATAGGTGATGCCCCGGCCCAGCTCCTCGGCGGTGGGCGACCACGAGCGCCCGCTGCGCGAGACGGTCAGCCGCAGCCGCTCCTCCGGGACGATCGCCGCCGAGCGCAGCATGAGCTGGTCGGAGAGCAGCGCCAGCTTGAGGAGTTGGCGCGCCGCCAGGGGGAGCTCCTCGGGGCAGCCCCCTACTTCGGCGTCCAGCGTGAGGCTCTCGGGAAGGCGCGAGAAGATGGCGCGCAGGTACATCGGCACCGGCGCCAGGCGCGCCGCGCGGAGGATGGATTCAGGGAGCTCGGCGCTGGTGGGCGCGGTCATGGGGGCCGATCGGAGCAAGTCGCTAGAGCGACATGCTCAGGATCTCGGCGATCTCCGAGTCCTCGAGCACGACGGGATTGGTCTTCATGCTCGAGCCGCGCGCTTCGGCGACGAGCATGGGCAGGCGCGCTGGCCCTACCCCCAGGCTCGAGAGGCGCGGCACCTTCAGCTGCTCGCACAGCTCGCGGACGAGCTGGACCGCCGCTCCCCGGGCTTCCGCGTGCGACCCGAAAGCTCGTCCGGCGAGCGCCTCGCCCACCTTGGCGTAGCGCTCGAGCGCCGGGCCACCGGGGTCATGTCGCTCGAGCGCGCGGATGTTCACCTCGACGGTGGCTGCCAGGACGCAGGCGCAGGCCAACCCGTGGGGCAGACCGAAGCGGACGCCGAGCGCGGCCGCGATGCCATGCACCGCTCCCAGGCCGGCATTGGCCAGACACAAGCCTCCGAACAGGCTGGCCAGGGCCAGGTCGTCGCGCGCCTCGTGATCGTCGCCCTTCAGGAAGGCGCGGGGCAGGGCGGTGCGGGCCCGGCGGATCCCCTCCAGCGCCAGCGCGTCGGTGGCCGGCATGGCCCGCGTCGAGACGAAGGGCTCGATGAGCTGGGTCAGCGCGTCCAGGCCGCTGGCCGCGGTCTGCGCCGGCGAGGTCGAGTCGGTCAGCGCGGGGTCGACCAGCGCCACCAGGGGGAGCAGCAGCGGGCTGCGGATGCTCTTCTTGAAGCCCTCGGCCTTGGAGGACACCACCGCGTTGCGGGTGACCTCGCTGCCCGTGCCGGCGGTGGTCGGCGCCGCCAGGAAGGGCAGGGGACGGGCCTTGAGCGCGCGTCCGGTGCCCACACCCTCCAGGTACTCGCGCACCGAGCCGCCGTTGGTGGCCAGGCCCGCGGCGGCCTTGCCGACGTCGAGCGCCGAGCCGCCGCCCACGGCGATCACCAGCTCGCTGCCCAGCGCGCGGGCGCGCGCCGCGGCTTCGTCCACGACGTGGGCCTCGGGTTCGCCGTGGACGAGGAGGCGCTCGACCGCGACTGCCTTCTTGGAGAGCAGATACTCGACCCTGGTGAGAGCGCCGGTCCGCTGCAGGTGGGCGGCGGCCACCAGCAGGGCCTTCCTGCCGAAGGCGCCGGCGGCTTCCCCGAGCTGGTCGAGGCTGCCCCGGCCGAAGACGATGCGCTGCGCGGTGGCGAACTCGAACGCGGTGGCCATGGTCAGGTCTACCAGTCCGCTTCGGCTTCGGGGAAGAGGGTGCTCAGCTTCTGCCGCGTGCGCGGTTCGGCCATCAGCGGCGCCACCGCCTCCTTCCACTTGAAGTAATGCGGCTGCTTCTGGTGCGCATCGAGGGCGGCCTGGTCCCGGTAGACCTCGTAGAGCATGAAGCGGCCCGGGTCCTCTTCGCTCTGCAGGACGTCGAAGCGCAGGTTGCCCGGCTCGGTGCGGGTGCCCAGGTGGTTGGCCCGAGTGGCCTGAATGAAGGCGTCGCGCAGCTCGGGCTTGACGCGGATGTCGACGCAAAGGACCAGCATGGGTGCCTCCTCTTTCCGGCCCTGGCGGGCCGCATCACAGGACTTCGAGCTTCATGCGCTCCTCGAGCTCGCGGATGGGCTCGAGGTTGGCCACGTACCCGCACAGGCGATGGGCCTTGAGGTCGCTGGCGTGATCGAGCACGTGGCAGAGCGCTGAGCACCGCTCATCCAGGTACGCCATTGGCCCGCCTCCCATCTCTTCGAGTGGGGGATCATCCCTGCAGTCTCATGCGCGCGCAACCGCGACCGTCAAGGAGCTTCGCGGTTTGAGCTGGCCAGAAAGGGGCGAATCCCTCGTGAAGATGCTAAAGATCGGCCCCATGTCAGCTCGCATCGTCAAGGTTCGCATCGAGGGGCAGCAGGAGCACCTGGTGCCGGTGGGTACTCCGCTGATGGCCTTGCTGGGCCGCAAGGACGCGCAGGGCCGACCCATCCTGGGCGCCATCCTCAACAACCGGCTGGTCTCGCTCTCCACGCCCATCCGCGGCGCGTCGCGGGTCAGCCCGGTCGCCGAGCACCAGCGCGAGGGGACCGTCCTCTACCGGCGGTCCATCTCCATCGTCCTGCTGCAGGCGGTGCACGAGGTTGCGCCCGAAGGGCGGCTGGCCATCGGCCAATCCCTGGGCGAGGGCTACTTCTTCGAGTGGGCTGGGCCGCAGCCCCTGACCGAGGAGAAGGTTCGCGAGTTCGAAGCTCGCATGCGGCTGATCGTCGCCGAGGACCGCCCCTTCGTCGAAGAGCAGATGGACATCGACGAGGCCATCGACCTCTTCACCCACGAGAACTCGCCGGAGCGGGTGCGCCTGCTCAGGTCGCTGCGCATCTCCACCGTGCCGGTGGTCTCCATCGGCGACGTGCACATCCTGGCCCATGGCCCGGTGGCCCCTGCGGCGGGCGGCCTCGAGGGCTTCGAGCTCGCGCTCTACAACGGCGGCCTCATCCTGCGCTTCCCCGGCCCCTCGGTGCTCAAGCGCGAAGTCGCCGACATGCCCCGGCTCTTCAAGGTCTATCGCGACACGCGGCGCTGGAACGAGATCCTCGGCGTGGCCGACGTCGGCCAATTCAATGAGCTGTGCATCAATGGCGGCGTCCACGAGATCGTCAAGGTCGCCGAGGCGCTCCACGAGAAGCGGGCCGCGGAGATCGCCGACGCGGTCATCGCCCGCAAGGGCGTCAAGCTGGTCTGCATCGCTGGCCCCTCCTCGAGCGGCAAGACCACCTTCAGCAAGCGCCTCTCCATCCAGCTGCGCGTCAACGGGGTGCGCCCGGTGGCGCTCTCGCTCGACGACTACTACGTGGACCGCGACCGGACCCCCCAGGACCCCGACGGCAAGCCCGACTTCGAGGCCATCGAGGCCATCGACCTCGCGCTGCTCAACGAGCACCTCGACAAGCTCATGAAGGGCGAGCGCGTCGAGACCCCGCGCGACGCCGACGGCAAGCCCGACTTCGAGGCCATCGAGGCCATCGACCTGACGCTCCTCAACGAGCACCTCGACCTGCTCATGAAGGGCGAGCGGGTGGAGACCCCCAAGTACGACTTCGCCACCGGCAAGCG
>JACRCT010000453.1 GCA_016218885.1 Deltaproteobacteria bacterium
ACTGCGGAGCGATGAGCTTGTGGCAGGGGCGGCGCCCCCGGGATGTTGAGCCGGCCACGGCCGCAGATGCCGCCTAATGATGGATGGGAGCTTCGGACCTGGCCCAGACGTTCGTCAGGAGATCTTGCGTGGCAGACCGGAAGCCTGGAGCCCGCTTGTCCTGGATCCTGGGGTCTGGAGCCTGCGGCGTAGGCCTACACCCTCGTTGGTTCCGGCTCGGCCGAGCTAGGGAGACAAGCGCAGCACGCGGCGACGGACCAGATCGCGCACCGTCTGCTCGATGTCCATGGGGCTGAACTCCGAGGTGGCGATGACTTCCTTGGGTGTCAGTCCCTGCCGGATGAGGGCGGCGATCTGGCGTGACTCGGGAGGCCCGAGCTGCTCGTAGAGCAGATACAGCTGCTCGTCGATCTCCACGTGGGTGGCGCGCGTGAGCAGCCGGTCGAGAGCCTCGGCCTCATTCTGGTTGTTCTTCAGCGCGGCAGCCTCGAGCAGCTCGTGCAGGTCTCCGGTCACGTTGGCGGCCGGCGGCGCTGCCGCGGGGTCGAAGAGGAGCTCGCCCGCGCGCAGCACGACCAGAGGCGGGAGCGCAGCCTCGCCATCGAGCTGGTGACGTCCGATCCTCGCCTGAGCCCAGACCAGGGCGCCTGCGCCCATGGCGGCCTGGATGGACCAGAAGGCGTCGCGCACCACGATCATCCCGGTGGCCTGCACCGCCGCGGCGCGCCGAAGCGCCCACTGGATGCCCAGCTCCTCGAGCTTGGTCCCCACCCGCTCCCGGGCCATCATCGCGCCCAGGAATGCGTCGCGGGGTGACAGCAGCATGCGGATTCGGGCGATGAGCGCCTCGAGCTTGCCGCCCTTGGCGATGTAGTCCTGAGCACCCGCCGAGAGGGCCTTGAGCCCCTCGCGGTAGTCGTCGTGGGCAGACAGGAAGACCAGCGGCGTCTCCCCCAGGCGGTGGTCGGCGCGTATCGCGCGCAGGAGCCCCCAGCCGTCCAGGCGAGGCATGTTCAGGTCGGCCACGACCAGGTCGGGCCGACTGCGGAGCGCTACCTCGAGCCCTTGCACGCCGTCGGCGGCGACGAGCACCTCGAAGCCCGACTTGCGCATGGCGATGGAGAAGAGCTTCACCAGCGAAGGGTCATCGTCCACCAGGAGGATCCGCGCGGGAAGCGACTGGATCTCCTCGACGACGGCGATCTCCTCGAGGGCCTCCTCGGGTGGCGGCGGAGGACCGGCTGGGGTAGGCGTCGCGGCCTCCATCAGCTTCAGGAGCCGCTGCGCGAACTCGCCTACGTCCGAGGGGTCGGGCATCACCTCGGTCACGCCGGAAAGGCCCTTGGGTGGCAAGCTGGCGACCAAGACGATGGGGGTCTGGGCCAAGCGAGGGTCGGCGCGGAGCAGGCGGACCCGGCGCACGGCCTCGTCGGGCGAAGGGCGGGCGAAGGCCAGGATCAGGTGGGGCGCGAACTTGGCTGCCGATTCCACCAGCCGGGCAGGGTCGGTCGAGGCCGCGAACGTCGTCCCGGCCGCCTGGAGGGCGCGCGCCAGACCCACGAGCACGGCCCGGTCTCCGCCGGTCGCCAGCACTCGGTAAGAGCTCGCCATGTCACCTCCGCCAAGCGCGAAATCCTAGCACCCTCCGGAGGGTGGCGCGAAGACTCACCTGTAATAGCGGTACAGGACTTCGGCGATCATTCCTGGTCGCTTCTGGTTCTCGACCTCGATCTTGGCGGAGAGCACCACGTCGAAGCTGCTCTCCAGAGAGATGAGGTCGGTGACCTCGCCCACCATCCGCACCCGCGAGGGGATGGGCACCGGCGCCGGCCAGCGCACCTTGTTGGCCCCGTAGTTGATGACCAGCCGAATCCCGGTGATCTCCACCAGGTCCCAGAAGAAGACCGGCACCATCCCCAGCGTGAAGTAGCCGTGGGCGATGGTGCGGCGGAACGGCGACTCACGGAGGGCGCGCTCGGGTTCGGTGTGGATCCACTGGAGGTCGCCCGTGGCCTGGGCGAACCGGTCCACCAGATCCTGGGTCACCGGCTTCCACTCGGTGGGCCCGAGGGCCATTCCTTTGAGCTCGCCCGCCCGCTCGACGGGCAAGGTGATCTGCGCCATGGCGAGGGCTCCTCCCACATTGGCCCGAACACCGGAAGTGCGGTACTTGCCCCCAAGTCTGGGCGAACGCAAGCGCTTCCGCTCGCTCCTCGAAACCACTGCACTCGCCGTCCCCGGCGAGGTTGCGGCCCGACTCGTCCCGCCGCACACTGGCGCTCCGCTCCGGCCCGAGGTGTCGCCAGCCACGGCGAGCGAAGAGGGAGGGCCCCCAGATGCCTCGAACCAAGTCCCCCGCGTCGAAGCCGAGATCCGCTCCCCGAAAGCCGCGCAAGGCCAAGCCTGAGCCGGGTTCGCGAGGCCTGTCCCCCCAGGAGCTCGCCGAGACCGCCGAGCCTCGGGCGCAGGCTCTGGCCGACGCCATCCACGGTGACGGTGGCGTGGTCCTGGCCGTCTACAAGGAGCCGCTGGGCGGCCACGAGGTGGTCTTCGCCGGCCTGCCGATCGGCAAGGTCGAGCCCACCCCCTATCAGCGCGATGTCTCCGAAGCGCACGTCAAGCGGCTGACCAGCGCCTTCGAACGGGTGGGCCGCTACCTCGACCCCATCGTCGCCGTCCGCCATGACGGCCGCTACTGGACCCCCAACGGCAGCCATCGGCTGACGACGGCCAGGGGCCTGGGGATGCGCTCCATCGTGGCGCTGGTGATGCCGGAGGAGGAGGTGGCGTTCCAGATCCTCGCCCTCAACACCGAGAAGGCGCACAACCTGAAAGAGCGGTCGCTCGAGG
>JACRCT010000458.1 GCA_016218885.1 Deltaproteobacteria bacterium
AACGTCAGCGCGACATCGAGTAATCGATAATGATCACGCCGCGCTGAGGTTTGTCCTCCTCACTCTGCTGGGGGGCACGATTCGGCTCGGGAAGAGGGATCTGGACCGCCGGTCGCTCGGAGTCGCGCTGCTCACGCTCTCGCTCGCGTCGCTTGATCTCCTCGATGATGAAGGCGTCGAGCATGGCGTCCTCCACTAGCCCCTGTCCTTCCCCATGTTCCCGCTACGATCCGTCGCTTCTGTCTGCTCTCCTGCCAGCACCGTCGTCCATGACTAATACTGCAAACGGAGGGCCGCACTTCCGCGATTCCAGGCAGTACCGCCAAGTCCTCGGGCGTCTTGGGGTTGCCAGCTCGCCAAGTGAAGAAGAGGGCGACTCGGCGTCGCCGTCACTTCACCCCCTACTATGAAGCCTCCGTCGCAGGTTGACAAATCCTGCGACCGAGGTCATTCCCTGCATTCTGCCCTTTGTCCTGGTTGCCGCCCATCGCCTTCCTGGTCTACCCGGTCAGGCGTCTGGAGTCGAGCTGCCGCTCCATGGCTGGCAGTCCTCTGGTCGAGATGGGGGGCCGCCCAGACCCTCCCTGGAAAGAATTCGGCAATCCCAGGGCTTAGAAGCCCTCACCCTCCAGTCCAGTGGCGGCAGCTGTCATGGTCTCGATGTCCCGCCTTGGGGGAGGAGGCAGGGGCTTCCCTGTCCGGGATGAGAACCCTACTTTCGCAACCAAAGCCGCTCGCCTGGCAGCCGGACTTGGGGCGGCTTGGAGGGTTGCACGGGGGGGGAGCCGTCTGGAAGCGTGTTTGCAGTGAACCATGGAGAATGGAGCCGTCGGGGCCGAATGTCGTTTGAGTTTGCGGCGCTGTAGCTCGGCCATTAGTTGACCAGGGTGCAAGCCGAAGGGCAGCACGGGGCTGAGAGGCGGCATACACGGGCGGCAGCGGAGACGATGCGACGGAGGGCTGAACAATGCACGAGGATGGCGTGGTAGCTTGGCTGCAGCAGGCTCGGACCCGCTTGAGCGAGATGGGGCTGCAGCCGGTGGCGCTCGTGGCGCTGGACAGGCCGACGATCGCCGGGCGGGTATGGACCGACGGGACCCTCCAACCGAACCAGCTGCAGGATCTACTGGCGACGTATGCCGCAGAGCTGGCGGCGAATGGGCTGTTGGAAGGGACCCGGATGGCCACGCCCTTCGCCCGCCAACTGGCGGCGGCCCCCGATCGGACGCTTGCGGTCATTGCGGCTCCCCGCAGTGCCCCACGAGTAGCGGCGGTGGTTCGCGGGATGCCCGGCGCCGACTTCGCCGCGGCGACCCAGGCTCTGGCCGCAGCAGCGCCGGTCGACCAGACCGTGGAGATGGCAGCAGCGCTGTGCGAGGTAACGGGAGCATCGGCAGTGCTCATCGGCGCCGACGGGGTGGAGTTCGCCTCGCGGGCAGCCTTCGTCCAGCAGGGAGCAACCGGCCCGTTCCTGGGGCTCTCCTGCCTCTCGCGCCAAGCCCCGGAGGCGCTCGCGCGGCTGCACCGCGCCGTCCAGGAGGGCGGCGGCCAGGTCCGTCGTGAGAAGGTCGGCGAGCTGACCATGGCCTGCTTCGTCCGGCGCATCGGCGAGAACAACCTCGCCATCGCCGCGAGCCGGTTCGGGCTCACCCGGGCCGAGCTGGCCGAGGCCGAGAGCATGATTGCTGGCTTGTCATGCAAGGAGTCGGCTTCACGCCTGAAGATCAGCCCCGAGACCGTGCGCCAGCGACGAAAGGTCATCTACCGGAAGCTGGGCGTCGAGTCCTGCGGGACGGCAGTCGCCCGCATCCTCGAGCTCGAGCTGCCCCCGCCTCAGACCGAGAGCGCGGTGGCTCCCGTTTCGCAGACCACGGCCAGCCCGGTCCGGCCTGGTCCGGTTCGCGAGAGCGACCTCACCCGCCACTGAGAAGCCACCAAGGGAAGGCCCAGAGAGAGCGCTCAGGCGCCTGGGCGGACCTCGAGGCTGATGTCGACCCCACGCGCGGAGTGGGTCAGCGCTCCCATGGAGACGTAATCCACTCCGGCATCGGCAACTTCGCGAAGGCGCTCGAGCGTGATGCCACCCGAGGCCTCCGTGAGGGCACGGCCGGCGATGAGCTGAACGGCGCGGCGCATCGTCGGCGTGTCCATGTTGTCGAGCAGCAGGACCTCCGCGGCGGCCTCGACCGCCTCTGCGACCCCCGCGAGGTCGACCACCTCGACCTCCACCTTCATCAGGTGGTGGACCGCAGCCCTGGCACGCCGCACCGCCTCGGCTATCGAGCCCACCGCGGCGATGTGGTTGTCCTTGATGAGCACGCCATCGAAGAGCCCGAACCGGTGATTGGTGCCGCCCCCGGCACGGACTGCCGCCTTCTCCAGCACCCGCCACCCCGGCGTCGTCTTGCGGGTGTCGAGCACGCGGCAGCGCGTCCCCTCCAACGCCGCAGCGGCGCCCGCGGCGGCGGTGGCTACGCCTGAGAGCCGCTGCAGGAAGTTGAGTGCCGTCCGTTCGCCGATCAGGATGCTCCGCAGCGGCCCACTTACACTTCCGAGAATCCGGCCGCGTTCGACGATCGCGCCGTCGGCCAGGGGCAAGTCGACCTCGGTCGTGGGATCGACCGCGAGAAAGGTGCGGCGCACCACGTCGGTCCCCGCCAGGACGAGCCTCTCCTTGGCCAGCAGCTCTGCCCGCCCCCTCTGCCCGGAGGGGACCAGCGCCTGGCTGGTGACGTCCCCGGCGCTGCCCAGGTCCTCCTCGAGAGCGAGCGCGATCAGCCTGTCGACGAAGTCGTACATCCCGCCCCCCTATCGCCGAGCCTTCCGAGCGGGCTTCTTGGCCAAGGCGGCCTTCTTCGACGCAGCCTTCTTGGCCTTTGCCTTGGGCTTGGCCGTGCCCTTCTTGGGAGAAGGCTTCTTCGCTGCAGCGGTCCTCTTGCTCGCCGGCTTTCGGGGCGCCGCTGCCTTCTTCTTCTTCTCGGGCGCCTTCTTGGCCAGCGCCTTCGCTTTCGGCGGGAGCGGACGGGGGGGCACCTTGCCCTCGACCGGCGCAGAGACCCCAGCCTGCGCGAACTCGCGCACGGCCTCGTTGACGAGCCCCATGCCCATATAGGCGACCCCCAGGTCGTAGTGATCGGACTCGGAGAGCCCCTCCTTGGTCCCTTCCTGCAGCTTCTTGAGCTGATCGGCGACCACCGGGTCCGGCCCCTGAGGCACCTTCACGTCGGCGAGCTCCTGGGCCATCTCGCGGGTCAGGTCGACCGACTCTTCCGCCTGCTCGCTGGGCGGCGGCTTCGGCGGCTCGTGGATGGTCACCTTGCCGGGCTCGGGAACCTGGGTCTCGCCCACATCAGCCGAAAGCCGGAGGAGGCCCTGGGTGAGCTTGAGGCGCTTCTGCTCGAGCTCGCCGATGCGCGAGCGGTCCTTCTCGACGATCTCCGGGGGTGCGCGCTGGGCGAAGTTGGGGTTCTCCAGCTTCTTCTTGAGCATCTGCAGGTCGGCATCGACCTTGGCGAGCTCCTTCTCGATACGCCTCCTCTCCTCGGCGAGGTCGACCACCCCCTCGAGCGGGACGCAGATCTCCATGCGTGCCTCGACGAAGGTGGCGCTCACCCGCGGCTTCGGTCCCGGCGCGGCAATTTCCACGCTCTCCAGGCCCGCGAGCGGCTCGAGGTAGGCCCGGTTGCGCTCCAGCGCGTCGCGGATCTCCGGAGCGGCCTGGACGATGGCGCGGATCTTCCGCGAGGGCGGGATGTTGCTCTCGCCGCGGATATTGCGGATCCCGTTGATGGCGGCGATGACCGTGGCCATCTCCCGCTCCGCCTCTTCGTCGACCAGCGACTCCTGGGGCCAGGGATACGGGGCGACCATCACGCTCTCGGGATCGCCGGGGCGCCGCGGCAGCCGCTGCCAGATCTCCTCGGTGACGTAGGGCATGAACGGGTGCAGCAGCTTCAGCAGCTGGTCGAGCGCATAGGCCAGCACCGCGCGAGTGGTGCCCTTGGCCTCCTCGTCGCTGCCGTAGAGCGAGCCCTTGGACAGCTCGATGTACCAGTCGCAGAATTCGCCCCAGGCGAACTGGTAGAGCGTGTTGGAGGCGTCGTTGAACCTGAAGGCCTCCAGCTGCTCGAGGGTCTCGCGGACGGCGTGGTTCAGGCGCGCCAGCAACCACCGGTCTGCGAGCGAGAGAGGCATCTGCTTGAGCGGCTTCTCAAGCCGCTGCACGACCGCCGCCGGCTCGCCCAGGTTCATCAGCACGAAGCGCGAGGCGTTCCACAGCTTGTTGACGAAGTTTCGGTAGCCCTCGAGCCGATCGAGCGAGAGCTTGATGTCGCGGCCCTGCGCGGTGAGCGCGGTGAGGGTGAAGCGCAGCGCGTCGGCCCCGTAGGGTGGCATCCCCTTGCCCGCATACTTCTTCTTGAGCTCGGGCGTCAGGCGGGCGGCATCGGCCTGCCCGCGGATCACGTCCAAGGGGTCGATGACGTTGCCCTTCACCTTCGACATCTTGTCGCCCTTCTCGTCGCGCACCATGGCGTGCAGGAACACGGTGCGGAAGGGCACCTCGTTCATGAAGTGCAGGCCGAACATCATCATCCGGGCGACCCAGAAGAAGATGATGTCGTGGCCGGTCTCCATGACCGAGGTCGGGTAGAAGGTCCGGAGCGTCTCGTTCTGCTCGG
>JACRCT010000459.1 GCA_016218885.1 Deltaproteobacteria bacterium
GCTGGGCGTCTCCCGGGACCGCATGCGGGTCATCCACACCGCGGCCGAGCTCTCGCTCTACACCTCGGGTGGCGAGCTCCCCAAGCCCGACCGCACGCCGATGCGCGTGCTGTACCTGGGCAACCAGAACTCCTGGCAGGGGCTGGCCACGCTGCTGTTCGCGGTCTCCATCGCGGCCAACTCGTGCGAGCTGCGGCTGGCGATCGTCGGGCCGCAGCACCCCAGCTGGCGGCTGCAGCTCGAGGAGATGGTCAAGTACCGCAAGCTCACGGGCTTGGTCGAGTTCCTACCTCCGGTCACGTACGAAGAGCTCCCCAGGGTCCTCGGAGACGCGGACGTCGGGGTCGCGCCGCTGGAGAGGAACGATCGGAACACGGTGCAGGGAGCTCCGGTCACCAAGATCGCCCAATACCTGGCCGCTGGCCGTCCGCTCCTGGCTGCGGACCTGCCCATCGTACGGGAGATCGCCGACGAGTCCTGCGCGGTCTTTCACGAGCCCGGCGACGAGAACGATCTCGCCGAGAGGATCGTGATGCTCGCGCGCGACCCGGCCTTGCGAGTGGCCCTGGGCGAGCGAGCCCACGCCCATGCCAAAGAGCAGCTGCACGCCGACTTCGCGCGCAACAGACTGCTTAGGCTGTATTCCTCCCTGCTGGGCAGGCAGCCTGCCATCCCCGGTTCCCAGTCCGCCGAGGCAGGCTCCTCCTATGCCCCGACCTCGGTCGGTGGCGCGATTGCCAGACGCGAGCGCGACGATTCGGCCACGTTGACCTACGAGGGACCGCCCGACGGACCAAGCTCTGCTGCCTCCTTCCGGAAGAAGAGGTCGGCCAAGCCTGCGGCACCCGGTGCGCGGCCATTGGCACAGAGGGATCCCGAGCCACCCTCTGACGGGCCGGACACGCCCCGCGGAATCGTCATGACGGGGCTAGGCTTGCCCACGGGGCCGGCGCCGATCGCGCAGGCCGCGCCCGAGCCGATCGCCCAAGCTGCCGAGGAGGCGGCGCAGGAGGTCGATGACCTGCAGATCGACGACGTGGATCCTCTCGAGTACGACTTCGAGCGCTCTGCAGAGGCAACGCCGGTCCCGACCTTGATACCCCGGGTCTCTGCGAAGGCCGTCGCCGTTGCCCTGTCCGGCCCCAGCAATCCACGCCTGCTCCCAGACGAACTGGTCGAGGAGCCAGGATCTGCGCCACGAGCGCCTGCGGACTCCTTCGATGGCCAAGGCGCCCCCATCGGGCCGGAGATGTCCGCGGCGCTTCGGTCGCTCTCCGCGAAGCTGCACGCCGAGGTTTCCCTTCCGGCAGAGACCCGGCCCTTGGCAGGCCAAGCCCCCCCTGTCGAAGCCGGAGGGGAATCGTCCACCGATTTGGCGAGTCTCGCTCCTGCAGGCGACGGATCCATCGCGACAGTCCCTGCTGCCAAGCAACGGCCTGAGAGCAGCGCAGAGAGGTTGCCCCTCGTGGGCGTCGATGAGGTTCAGGGCACCAAGGTCGCGGTCCCTCAGGTCCAACAGAGCAAGGATGATGAGGTCGAGGATGAGCCTCCTTTCTTCGAGGTGGAGGCGTCCTCTCCTGAAGGGCAGGCTTCGCCCGTCGAGGTGACTCTCGAGGACGAAGAGTCCGGCGTCGTCCTGCTGTCTGAGGAAGGTGGGAGCCTCGTCGCGGAGCACCCTGCGGAGGTTTCTTTGCCCGCCCCGGAGAGCCCGACCAAACCTCCTCTTGGAAGCGGCGGGGTCGCGAGCGTCACGGAGGCTCAGGCTCTCGAATCCTCGATCATCGATGAGTCGGAGATCGTGGAGGTCTTCGACGCCGAGCCGCTGCCCGCGCCGATCCACGAGGCCGACGCGGATGCTTTGCCCGTGGCGGTCCACGAAGTGATCGACGCCGAACCCCTGCCCGCTGCTGCTGTCCAACCGCCGGTATCCGTTCCCATGGTTCCCTGGGACGTTGAGCCGCAAGGGGAGGCCGAGCGGCTCGCGGCGATTCAGAAGGCGGCGGCAGAGGCCTCCCCGACGATCGAGGATTTCCCGCTCGACGACGAGGCGGTCGACGCCGTGGAGGTCTTCGAGGTCGAGGAGATTGGAGCAACCGAGGCGCATTCTCCAGTCACGCCTTCTGCCCGTCCTCCCTCCGCGGCGAGCAGCCCCATTTCTCCCCTGACGCCGCTTCCTGTCGGGGACGATGCGGACGGCAGGGGAGTGGAGCCGGACTCCCCTTCGGTCATCTTCACTGCAGATCAGTCGATGCCGACACTGCCCGCGCAGGTGGGCAGTCGATCGGCCAGTACCGTCACTCTCAAGCTGCCGGCGATGCACCCGCCCGCCAGGTCGCCCGCTGTGCCGGCTCCTCCTCCCAAGCCGGTTACGCCTGCCCGCCTGCCGCAAGCCTCCGTCTCTTCTCCCGCCGCGAGCTCTGCCTCATCGCCAGCTGCGCCGGCCGTCGCCGTCACGGGCAAGCCTTCGGCTTCGTCACCGGCCATCCCGGTCGCTGCACGCGCGTCGGCTCCACGGGCAAGCCCCGTTGCTCCTTCCATTCCTGCCTCGCCCGTACGGCCAGCGCCCCCTCTTCAGCCGCCCCCCGCTCTGCGGCCGGCCGCTGCCTTGGAGGCTTCGGCCAAGCCAGTCCCGAGCGCCTCCACCCTGCAGCGGCCCCCAGCCCCATCGCGCCCTGTCCCTGTCTCTACCGCGGCCCCTGCTCCTACCACGGCCCCTGCTCCTACCACGGCCCCTGCTCCTACCACGGCCCCTGCTCCTACCACGGCCCCTGGCCCTGCCACGGCACCTGGCCCTGCCACGGCACCTGGCCCTGCCACGGCACCTGGCCCTGCCACGGCACCTGGCCCTGCGCCGCGGCCAGCTCCGTCGGTTCCAGCCAGGCAAGGTGAGCCAATGGCAGGTCGCCAGGCAGCCGCCGCTCCGCTGCCCTCTGCGGGCTCGCATTCCTTCCCCGACGCGCCCAGGCCCACCAGCATCAGCGCCCTCTTTCGGCTCATGCGCACGAGCGTCCCGGCCGGCCGGCCCGGGGAGGGGCCGCCCGCATCGCCGGTACAAGGTACGAGCCCGGCCAGGCCAGCCAATCCCGTGACGATCGAGGTTTCGGCCGATGACGTGGAGTCTCTGCCCGTCGATGCCAGGGTGACCCCGGCGAGCGGAGTCCCGTCCTCGGACGAGTGGCTCGGCCACGTGCTGCTGGGCTACGCCCCCTTTGGCGTCGTCATCCGTCGCGCTCCCGCGGGCGACCCTCTTGCGGTCGAGTCTCAAGGTCCAGGCGCAAACAGCAGACGCTCCTGACCGTTTGCGTGGCAACTAGCGTGCCTGCCCGGCAAGCAATTGGTCCTTCACGCCGGCGCGAGGGCGCGTGCTAGGATGCGCATCCTTCACCATCCTAGCGGCGTCGCCTGCAGGGAAAGCCGCGGGACTCCTCACGGAACCGGGGTCATGGACGCACGCCGAATCCTCATCGTCGAGCACCAGCAGGATTTTGCCCTGTCGATGGCGGCCGCGCTGCGCGGGGTCGGCTATCAGACCGCGGTGGCCAGTGACGCAGGGGAAGCCACCCGGGAGCTTGAGAGCCGTCAGCCCGACCTCGTGGTTCTCCGGGCAGAGCTGCCCGATCAGAGCGGCTTCTCCTTGTGCGGCGCCATGAAGAAGGGCCGCTTCGGCCGCTTCCCGGTGGTTCTCATCTCGTCCGAGGGGTCCGAGGCCATGGCCGCCCACCGGGCCAGCCCCAACGCCGCCGATGGCTATCTGGAGATCCCTTTCGCCATGGACTCTCTGGCAACGCTCGCTCAGGGCCTGTTGAGCGCTCCGGTCGAGCTCGACGAGGAGGCCGCGGTCGCCTCTGCCGAGGGTGACAGCGACATCGAGGCCGCCTTCGGGCGAGTCAGCGGACCAGGCGCTCCGGCGGAGGAGGAGCCGGCCGAGAACCCCCTCGCCCCACCGCCCATCCCTCCTCGCCCGCCACCGGTGCCCAAGCGCGAGCGCAAGAGCGCCATCACCGACGAGGATCGCACCTTCCTCGACCGCACCTTCGGTTCCATCGCCGACAGAAAAGCCGAGCTGCTGGCCGAGGCCAAGAACCAGGTCCGTCGTCAGCCCAAGCGCGAGCTGCTGGCCACGCCCGAGGGCAAGCTGCAGCTGCTTCGCGAAGAAGTGAAGCTGCGCGAAGCGCAGATCGCCCGCATCAGCGAGATCTGGTCCTCCCGCGAGCGTGAGCTGCAAGCCGCCGACGACCGGCTGCACGAGAAGGACGTCGAGATCCAGGCACTGAAGAACCAGGTCGACGAGCTGCTGCGCCGCTTCAACGAGGCCCAGACCGCGTTCCTCCAGAAGGAGCAGGAGCACGGCGCGGCCATCGACGACCTCCTGCTGCAGAAGTTCTCCCAGGAGAAGGAGCTGATCGAGGTCGTCGCCGGCAAGGAGAAGGAGATCAATCTCCTCAAGAAGGAGATCCGGCACCGCGACGACGAGCTCTCCACTCGGGCCGTGGAGATCGACAACGCCCACCGGGAGTACGACGGCCTCAACAAGCAGTACCAGGTCGACGTCCTCAAGGGCGAGATGCGGGAGAAGGAGCTGCTGCACGTCCTGGCTGTTCGCGAGAACGAGATCGCCGGGCTGAGCGAGGACCTGGAGGCCACCCACGCCAAGTCCCAGGGGCTCGAGAAGGAGCGGGACGCCCGGCTGGCAGAGCTGGAGCGCTCCAGGAAAGCGGTCGAGGCCGAGCTCGAGCACACCATCGGACGGCAGGAGCACCAGCTGCGCGAGCTGCAGCGCTCCCTGGACGACGCCCAAGGCCAACTCGCCCTGGAGCGCGCCGAGAGCGCCTCTCGCCAAGCCGAGGCCCAGGAGCACCGCGAGACCCTCGATGCCCATCTCGCAGAGGTCGAGCAGGAGCTGGGCGAGACCGGCCGCGAGCGCGACGCCCTGCGCCACCAGCGCGACGGTCTCTTCCAGTCCTTCACCGAGCGCGTCGCCGTCCGCGACGAGCGCATCGCTCGCCTTGAGCAGACCCTCAAGGAGGAGCAGGAGCGCGCGGTCACCAGGGAGGGAGAGCTCTCCCACCAGATCAGCGACCACCTCGCCAGAATCGGCGAGCTCGAGGGCGAGCTCGACGCGGTCAAGACGCACGGTGAGCAGGTCGAGGCCGAGCTCAACGGACAGATCGAGTCCCTCACCGGCGACCTCGAGCTCACCCGTGGAGAGCTGGCCCAGGCCGTCGAGGAGATCGAGGAGCGCAAGCGGCTCCACTCCGAGTTGGAGGCCGCCAAGGCCCAGAGCGAGCAGCAGCGTGACGAGCGCTATGCGGCGCTGGAGCAGGCCAAGGCGCACAGCGAGCAGGAGCGCGACGGGCGCTACGCGGCCCTGGAGCAGGCCAAGGCCCACAGCGAGCAGGAGCGCGATGCGCGCTACGCGGCGCTGGAGAAGGCCAAGGCCGACTCCGAGGCCGCGCGCGATCAGCAGTACCAGGAGCTCACCGAGGCCAAGGCCGCTTCGGAGGCCGAGCTCTCGGGTCGCATCGACGCCCTCACGCGCGAGCTCAACGACGTGCGTGCCGCGGCCGCGATGAAGGAGCAGGAGCTGTCGGACACGGTCGCCGCACGCGAGGAGTCGATCCGCGGGCTCAAGGCCGACCTGGCTGCTCTGGAGCAAGCCAAGCTCGACGGCGAGCGCGAGCGCGACGAGCGCCACGCGGCCCTGGAGCAGGCCAAGCTCGACAGCGAGCGCGAGCGTGACGAGCGCTACGCCACCCTGGAGCTGGCCAAGGCCGACTCCGAGCGCGACTGGGACGAGCGCTACCAGACGCTGGAGAAGGCCAAGGCCGACTCCGAGCGCGATTGGGACGAGCGCTTCCAGGCGCTGGAGAAGGCCAAGCTTGACAGCGAGCATGAGCGCGACGAGCGCTTCGCGTCCCTGGAGCAGGCCAAGCTAGAGTCCGAGCAGCTGCGAGACCAGAGATACCAGGCCCTGGAGGAGCAGAAGGCCGAGGAGGGCGCCGCCTACGAGTCGCGCATCGCGGACCTGCGCACCAACGTCCGGCGCCTCGAGGAGTCGCTTTCTGCCCTCGACCAGGCCAAGGCCCAGAGCGAGGCCGACCTGCAGAGCCAGATCGCCGGCCATCTGGAGAAGATCGGCGAGCTGGAGGGCGAGCTCGAAGCCACCCGTCAGGCGGCGCAGGAACGCGAAGCCGAGCTCTCGGACGAGCTCGCCACCGCGCGCGAGCAGATCGCCTCGCTCACCGCAAACCTGGAGAAGACCACCTCCACGCTCCAGGCCACCGAGACCGAGCTGGGCGAACGCACCGCCGAGCTGGCCGCGACCCGCGGCGAGCTGAGCGCCACGAGCCAGGAGAAGGCCGATCGCGAGGCCGACCTCCTCGCGGCGCGAGCGGGGATCGCCCGGCTGCAGAAGGAGCTGGAGGAGAGCACCGAAGCCGCCGAGGCCCTGGAGGAGAAGCTTCGCGGCGAGATCGCCGACGTGTCCGCGTCGCTCGCCGCCGAGCAGCGGGCGCGCTCCCAGGAGAGCTCCGTCGCCGCCGAACGCATCGCCGAGCTGGAGACGCAGGTCGGCGCGCTCACCGGCGAGCGTGACCTGGCCCGCGAGCGGGGCGACGAGCTCGAGGCCGAGCTGGGCGAGACCAAGAACGCCCTGGGGACCCGCGAGGCCGAGCTGTCCGAGCTGCGCACCGGTCTGGCGGAGGCCGAGACCCAGGTCGGCAACCTGGAGGAGAGGCTCGCCACCCAGACCCATGACGCCGCGCGCCATGAGGAGCTGCTCAAGAAGGACCTCGCCGCCCGCACCCAGGAGCTGGCCGACGAGAAGCGAAAGCGCGAGCAGCTGCAGAGCGAGTCCCGGCGGGCCCACGACGCCGCCCAGCGCGAGATCGCCGCGCGCGTCGAGCAGATCAAGACCCTGGAGTCGACGCTGGCCCAGGACCGCGATCTCGCGGAGAAGGTGGCTTCCGACGCCGGCGCGGTGCAGGCCGCTCTGCAGGGGCAGCTGCAGGCTCTGCAGCGGGACCTGGCCCAGCGCACCACCGAGGCCAACGAGCTGGCTGCCAGGGTCGAGCAGTCCCTGGCCGAACGCGACCTGGCCCGCCGCGACCTGGCCCAGGGGATAGCCGCCCGCGACGCGAAGGCGAACGAGCTGTCGGCGGCCCTCAACGCCGAGAGGGCAGAGCGGCGGCGCGAGTCCGAGGATTGGACCGCCAAGCACGCCAAGGAGCTGGCCCGGGTCAAGGAGCTTTCAGGTGCTGTCGAGGCGGCCAAGGCCGAGCGCGCCAAGCTCGTCGCCGAGGCCAACGAGAAGGTCGCCGCCCGCACCAAGCGCGTGCAGGAGCTGGAGCAGGCGGTGGAGGCCGCCACCAGCGCGAAAGGCCGTGCCGAGCGCGAGGCTGGCTCGAAGGTGGCTCAGCTCGAGGCCAAGGCGGTGGAGCTGCTGCAGCGGTTGCAGGCTGCGGTCCGGGAGAAGAAGGAGCTCGAGGCCAAGCACGTGAAGGAGCTCGAGGAGGCCGTCGCCCGCCACAAGGCAGAGCTCGAGCGCAAGGAGCAGCAGCGCCAGCAGGAGATCCTGCGGCTGCAGGGCAGCGTGCAGGAGAAGGCCAAGGCCCTCAAGGTCGCCGAGCTCGAGCTGGCCCGGCTCAAGGCCAAGGCCGGCGCTCCCGCCGCCGCCCCGCGGGCTGCGGCGCCGGCTCCCAGGACGGCAACCA
>JACRCT010000460.1 GCA_016218885.1 Deltaproteobacteria bacterium
AGCAGGGGACGCTCATCCTCGACGTCGTGGACGGGGACAGCAAGCAGCTCGTCTGGCGCGGAGACGCCCAGGCCGACCTCGGGAGCGACCCCAGCGGCAGCGATGCGCAGAAGAAGATCGACGAGGCGACCAAGAAGATGCTCTCCAACTTCCCGCCCAAGCCTTCGTGACGTGTCGCAGACACAGAGTCGAGGGCGCCGACGCTGAGCTGCTTCTAGCGTTGGCGACTGGAGGAGCTGCGGTACCTGGAACGAGGCTGCTCGTCGGTGCCTCCGACGCCGGAGGTGCCGGTGGGCCGAACCGCCTTCGCCCGTGCCGTCAGATCATCGGCGCATCATCGGCTGCGCGGGCGCCGGAACGGCGGGCGCAGCGGGGCCGAGCCGAATCCTTCTGCTGAGCGCGGCGTCGACCTGCCCGAGGAAAGTCCGGAACGCCACGTACTCGCTGGCCTTCACCCTCGTCACCCCTAGCAGAACCTCGCCCTCGGCGACCAGCTCGCGTCCGCCCTCGAGCCGGTAGGCCAGCTTCACTCCGCCGAAGGGGCTCTGGATGTCCACCTCCTTGGGCAGGTCGGTAGGCGCCGTTCCCTCGGGGAGCGCGATGCGGTAGCGGAAGCGGTTCGCCCACGGGTAGGGCAGCAGCAGATCCCAGCTCCTCGTCGACAGCGGAGCGTAGGACTCGACGTAGCTGGCGCCTTGGCCGAAGGGCGTGAAGGCGAGCGTCTCTCCCTCGCGCGCGGCCCACGCCGGCGCGTCCATCTCGAAGCTCATCTCCACGTCCTTCTCGATGGCCGACAGGTCCGAGAAGGCAAGCTCGCGCACCTTCGTGCCCGGGAAGGTCCGGGCCCAGCCCTGCTCGTAGCGCTGCTTGCGTGCGTCGGCCTGCTGGAAGGAGCGGCGGTACTCCGGAGCGGCGAGCCCGGCCACGGTGGCCTTGCCGCGCAGGACCGCCTGGCCCGAGGCCGCGAGCGCAATCTCGTAGTCCGCGCGGGTCACGTTGTCGGCAGCCCGCCCCTGGGGGATCTGCGAGAGCTTGCTGCCGCCCTGCGGCTCGATCACCAGCACCACCGCACCCCGGTCCTCGACCGGCAGCTCGCGGCTGCCGTACAGCTCGGCGGTTCCGTCGAGCCACAGGTCGTGCTTGGGGACGTAGAGGATGGCGTGGTCGAAGATCGCCAGCGAGGCGGGCACGGGATCGATCGCCCCCAGCCGCTTCATCCGCAGCAGGACCAGCCGCGAGTCGATGCCCGCCGCCTCCAGCAGAGCGTGCATCAGCGAAGCCTTGTCCTTGCAGTCGCCGAAGCGCCGCGCGAGCACCTTGTCCACCTTGTAGGGCTTGAACCCGTGGATGCCGAACTCCAGGCCGACATAGCGGGTCTTGGACACCACGAACCCGTAGACGGCGCGGATGATCGCCAGCTCGTCGCTGCCCTTGGGGAGCCCGGCGACGATCTCCTTGAGCGCCGCGCGGATCTCCGCGGTGGGGGTGAGCTCGTCGCGCACCAGGCCCCAGTAGTAGCGCCCGACCGCGTCCCAGTCGGAGTAGGTGGAGACATGCAGTTGTGCCGCGGTCTCCGAGCGCCCCGGCATGCCCGGCTCGGAGACGATCTTGGCCACGCCCTTGGCCGACCAGCGGTACAGGCGGGAGCCGTCGGGCAGCGTCTGGTCCCGCTTGTCCAGCGGCAGGTCGGGAGTATTGGAGTAGATCGTCCGGCCCTTCGGGGCGGAGAGCACGTAGTCGAAGCGCGCCTTGGGGATCTCCGCCTGGATGGAGCTCACGTCGCCGAAGTAGTCGGAGAGCAGGTTGTCGTTGGCGGTGTCGTCCAGCCGGTAGGCCAGCTCGAGCACGTCCCCGGGCTCGAGGTTGGGGAAGCTGATGATGTGCCCGCGCGCGTCGTAGTAGAGCCGCGAGGCGCCGTCGGAGAGCGAGCGCTCCGACTCCTGGTAGGAGTCCAGGACCGACCCGTCGGGCTTGAGGACGCGCGCGCGCAGGATCTTCAGATCCTGCCGGTCCGGGGAGACCGTGATCCACTGGCTGCGCTCGGCCTCGACCCCCCGCGCGGTCTGTACGCGGATGACGAGCTGCTCGAAGCGCGAGGAGAGCCCGCTGGGGTGCACCTTGACCGCGGTGAGCTCAGCGAGCGCGACCGCATCCTCGCCCGGAGCGGGCGGCGTCTCGGCGGCGAGCTTGAAGGCGTCCCAGGCCAGGTCCTCGCCGAAGCCGCGCCCCTCGCGACGGAAGGCCTTGAGCGCCTCCTTCACCACCGGGTTCTGGGGCTTGAGCTCCAGGGAGCGGGTGAGCGCTGACAACGCGCCCGAGGAGTCGCCCAGCCGTGCCAGAGATTGGCCTTGGCGCTCGTAGACCTCCGCGTCCTCCGGAGCGATCTCCAAGGCCCTGGCGAATGCAGAGCGAGCCTCGGTGGCCCGGCCGTTGGCGGCGGCGAGCTCGCCCAGCCTCAGCCAGGAACGCACGTCCCAGGGGTCGATCGCGCAGGACTCGCGTTGCTCCTTGAGCGCGCCCTCGACCTCGCCGAGGTCGGCCAGAGCCGCGGCGAGCATGCGGCGCGACTCGAGGTCGTCGAAGCGCAGCGAGATGGCGACGCGCAGCAAGGCGATGGAGTCGCGCACCTGCTCCCGCCGGCGGATGACCCTGGCCGCGTCCCGCAGCACCTCGGGCCGGTCGGGCCAGGCGCGCCACAGGCGCAGGACGAGCTCCTCGGACTGACGTTGCAGGCCCAGGCTCTCCAGGGCGCGGGCCTTCAGGGCAGCGAGCGGGAAGTGGGAGGGGTGACGCTCGATCGCCGAGTCGAGCAGGCCGAGGGCGCGTCGCTCGAGATCATGGCCCATCAGGTGGCGGGCCAAGGCGTAGGTCGCCGCGGGATGGCCTGGTTGGGCAGCCAGAGCAGCCTCGAGGAGCTGGCGTCGCTCATTGGGGTCGTCCGCCGTGAAGGCCGCCAACAGCTGCGCCGCCGGATCCTTGGGAAGCAGCTGGGCGGCGCGCAGGGCCTCTGCCGCCTCCTGCCGGTTCTTGGGGTCGAGGATCTGCTTGTGCACCAGCATCTCGGCGTACTCCAGGCGCGCTCGCCCGTCCTCCTTGGCGGCCTCGGCGCGGCGGCGGAACGCCTCCACCGGGCCGGGCAGGGACTCGTGCGGGACCGAGCCCTTGGGTTGGGCCGGCAGCACGTCTGGTGCGGAGAAGGTCACCCCGGGGAGGGCGTCGCCATTGGGGCCGGAGACGCGCAGGAAGAAGCCGTGCGGCCCCGACTGCTGGCAGAGCTTGAGCAGCACGCGGTTCGCGCCCTTGCGCAGCGTCACCCCCACCTGGGCCTGATCGAAGCGGGCAGGGTGGTAGGCGTCGTCGGACAGGACCTTGACCCCATTGACGAAGAGCCGCGAGGCCCCCGAGGCGCCCAGGTGCAGCACCGCCTTCTTGTCCGCCGGTGCCTCAACGACCGCCAAGGCGTAGGTCACGGTCTCGTCGCTGGGGCTGACCGCTGCTCCCAGGTCCATGTAGCCGTCGCGCACGATCTCCGGGAGACGTCGCCAACCGCCCTCACGCACCTTGCCAGGGAACCGCGCCGCGAGGTCGATGGACTTCTCGGGCGGCCAGGCCGTGTCGCACCCTGACTTGCCCTCGTTGTCGAAGGGCCCGGCGAGCCAGAAGCGGTTGACCAGCCCGAGGCGGGCCAGCTGGTCCCGGGCGGCGGGCAGGCGGCCTCGGCTGTACTGGACCTGGGCGAGCAGGTACCGCGCGAGAGACCGAACCTCCGGCTGCACGGCACCCCAATCGGCGAATTGGCCGTACAGCTTCGCCAGCGGTGCCAGCGTCGAGAGCCGGTCTCGCAGATTGAATGCTCGCAGGAGCGGCAAGGCAGCCTCGGGTCCGCGCGCCCGGGCGATGGCCTCGGCCTTGTGGGCCTCCAGCTCGGCAACGAACGGGTCGTCGAGCCGTGGAGCGGGCTCGGGCAGCTCGGGCAGAGGCTCCTCCACCGACGCGATGGCTGCTGCTTCCCCAGCCGCCATCGGGGCAGGGGCGGGAGCGGGGGAAGAGGCCTCTGAAGAGGAGGCGGGAGCGGGCGGCTCGGCGGCCAGCGACGCTCCCGGCGCCAAGAGGGACAGGGCGGCGGCGAGGGCAAGGGATCGGGTGCGCAAGGGGGCCTTTGGGTGAGCGAAGAATGGAGCGAACGCTCGAGGACCCGGAATCATCCGGGGAACTCCTGGCCCGATCAAGCAAGTCGGAAGTCGGCTCTCAGTGGACCGGGGGCCTGGTAAGCCGCGCTGGGAGCGCGCCGGCGGCCTCCTTCGAGGCAGAGGGCTCGAACGATGGGATCGGCAGCTGCTTGTGCAGCTGCTGGACCTGCTCGTGGAGGCGCCCAAGCTCGCGGACGAGCGGGTCGTCCGACTGGTCGAACGCGAGCTCGTCGATGGGAATGACGCAGCCGCACTGGTCCGCCCATTTTCGGTGCGAGCCCTCGATGGCAAGCTCGGCGGTCACCTCGCGAAGCCTGAAGAAGACGAAATTGAGGAAGTCCCAGGCCTCCGAATAGGCCTCCTGATAGTCGGGCCTGGCCAAATAGCGCGCCGGGGGCGCGAGCTCGGGCCTCGGTGTCGCGGTGGCAGCGCTCTCGCGCTTCTTCGGATGGTTGCTCCCCATGTTCCCCCTCCTTGGATTCGTGCCTGGAGGTGGGGCCCGGCGCCCACCTCCGGCGCGTGGTAATGCAGACGAGTCCGGGCGGCTCTCGGTTCGACGCCGTCTTTGCTAGCACAGGGGTCTGACATCGCTCGTTGGCGGGCGAGGAGCGGGGCGCCTGCTTTCTTGCCGGTGCTCGAGAGGCGAGTATTCTTCGTGGCTATGAAAATCGACCATCGATCGCTCCTTCCGAGATCCG